>DAHXON010000074.1 GCA_027364875.1 Chloroflexota bacterium | reverse complement strand
AGGTCCGGGTCGCTCCACGACGCGCTCCATGTCCAGAGCCAGATAGCCGATCTCGCCCGCCAGTCCGGTCGCGCCGTCGACGTCTTCGATGCCGCCCGCCTGGGCGACGACGCGGCGCGGGAATGCGTGGCCATAGAGGCCAGGCGGCTCGCCCACGCGATCGCGGCCGTGGCGGCCGTTCTCGATCCGGGGCTCGTCGTCCTCGGGGGTGGTATCGGGTCCGGCGCCGGGGACCTGTTGCTGGCTCCCATCGCCGAAGCCCTCCCCAAGATATCCCCGTTTTCTCCCCGCGTTGCCGTGTCCGCTCTTGGCGCAGACGCCGTCATCGCGGGCGCCGGAGCCGTGGGTCTGCGGCTGGCACTCGACCGGATCTTCGAGCGGGCAGCCAGCAGTCTCCCGCTCGCGCCGTCCGGGTACGGTGAGAGGCTCGGCGTCGGGCGCTAGCCTCGGGAAGCCGGCGGCTCCGCCTCTCGGAAGAATCGCGGCAGATGCCGGCGATTGGCCTCGAGCAGCGCATCGACCATCGGCCGGGCGACGGCGAACCGGCCCACGAGCGGGTGGGCCAGCAGGGCTTTGATCGCCAGGTCGCGGTCGCCGTGGATCGCGGCCGCGACTGCCAGATCCTCGTAAGCGCGGACGGCCTGGGCCAGGCCGCGGATGTCCGGCTCGAGGGGCGCGAGATCGAAGGCATGGGCGCCATGGCGATCGATGAGCGCGGGAATTTCGACGACGGCGTCGTCCGGCAGATCCGGGATCGCGCCGTCGTTCCTGAGATTCACGACCTGCGTGTCGCCCGCGCCTGAATGCAGAGACGCGATCAGGTTTGCGGCCGCTTCGCTGTAGAAAGCTCCGCCCCGCTTTTCGAGCAGATCGGGCTTCCGGTCCAGCGACGGGTCGCGGTACATCTCCAGCAGATCCCGCTCGATGTCCATCACTTCCTCGGCCCTGGACCTGCCGTGCAGCTGCTCCTCGAGGACCTCGTCCCGGCAGTAGTAGTAGCGCAGGTAGTAGGAGGGAATCATTCGCTGGAGGCGGAGTAGCTCGGCCGGAAGCTCCATCTCCTCGGCCAGCCAGTCGGCGTCCTCGTCGAGAAGCCGCGGCAGCCGGTCTTCGCCGTCGACCATCACGGCCCGCTCCCACGTCAGGTGGTTGAGCCCGACGTGCTCCAGGGCGACCCGGTCCGGGGCGACGTCGAAATGGGCGGCGAGCCTGCGCTGCAGGCCGATCGCGACGTTGCACAGGCCCAGCGCCCGGGCTCCGGAGTCGAGGAGAGCCTGGGTGACGATGCCCACCGGGTTGGTGAAGTTGACGATCCACGCATCGGGCGCCGCGCGCCTGGCAGCTTCTTCGGCAATGTCGAGCACGACCGGCACCGTCCGCAGCGCCTTGGCCAGCCCTCCCGGACCCGTCGTCTCCTGGCCCAGCACGCCGAAGCGGTGGGGCAGCGTCTCGTCCACGTGGCGGGCCGCCTGGCCGCCCACCCGCAGCTGGACTACGACGAAATCCGCGCCCTCGAGCGCCAGATCGAGGTTGTCCGTGGCGACGAGGCGGCCCTTCCAGCCGGCTCGATCGAGCATCCTGCCGGCCAGGCCCGCAACCGGCTCCAGGCGCTCCCGGTTGGGGTCAAGGAGCACGAGCTCGTCCACGGGCAGGTGCTCGCGCCGACGAGCGAAGCCCTCGACGAGCTCGGGCGTATACGTGCTCCCGCCACCGATCACGGCGATCTTGAGGCCCATCGGAACATGCTCCACGGCTGAGGCCGGAGTCGTGCCGGCGCAGGCGATATATTATAACATTATAGATATCCTCACCAGGGAGTCCTGGTGAGGAATCGGACAGACGGGAGAACTGCCCGCGTGACTCACTTCCACCTCGATCGAGGTCCCGTGCCCTTGCACCACCAGGTCTACCTGGACCTGCGCGGGGCGCTCGCTGCGGGCGAGTGGAGGCCCGGCGAACGCCTTCCCACAGAGCTCGAGCTGGCCGGCCGATACAGCTGCAGCCTGATCACCGTTCGTCGGGCGCTCGACGAGTTGCGGCGTGAGGGCCGCGTAGAGCGGACTCGAGGCCGTGGAACGTTCGTGTCAACCCCGCCGATCGTTCGCGATCTCGCCGGACAGGTCGGCTTCGCCGAAGAGGTCCGCGAGCTCGGATTGGCTCCGTACGCCCTCGTGGTCGAGACCCGGCCGGAGAAGGCCCCGGTTGACGTCGCGACCGCACTGGAGATCGGGACCGGAGATCCAGTCTTCTTCGTGGAGCGAGTCAGAGGGGCGGACGATGTCCCTCTGCTCCTGGAACAGGTGTGGCTGCCCGCCGCCCCACTACCCGGGCTTCTCGACCATGACTTCACCGTCGAATCCCTGTGGGACACGCTCGAGACGGCGTACGGGCTGCCCGTTGCGCATTGCCAGGAAGTCCTCTCGGCGGCCGTGCCGAACCTGCGCGAAGCCAGACTGCTGGGTCTTGCACGCCGGATTCCGGCCGTCGTTCTCCAGGGCACTGCCTTCACCACGGGCGGCATGCCGGTAGAGTCCAGCCGGACCATGGTCTCTCCGGAGCGGGCCAGCTACTACGTCACCTCGTACGGTGCCCGGGCACGGGCAACCGCTCGCGCAGCCAGGCGGCCATATGCCACCTCGGAGATAACTCCATGAGGGGAGCCGTTGGAGCGCCTCGCCGACGGTATCGTTGTGGGCGGCAGTCGATCGTCGCAGCCACAGGACGGATCCAATGAGCCCGAACGTTGCCGGAAGTCGCCCGACGCGGACGCCGGCGCCAACGCCCGCCCGGACGCCCGCCGTCCTCGCCGTCGACGTCGGCAACTCCAAGACTGACGTGGCCCTCCTGACCGCCGACGGCGAGGTTCTCGGCGCCCTGCGCGGCCCTACCTCGTCGCATCAGCAGGTCGGGCCGGACGGCTGTTTCCGGATCCTTGCGTCTCTCGCCGGCCGTACCGCCGAGCTCGCCGGCCTGGAGCCCTCGGTCCGGCCCATGGCCCGCATCGTCGCTTACTGCGCGGCCGGAGTCGACCTGCCCGGCGACGAACGCCTGCTGACGCGTGGCCTTCGAGGCCTCGGCCTGGCGCCGGATCAGCTGGTCGTCAACGACTGCTACGGCGGCCTCCGGGCGGGCACCGATCGCGGCTGGGGAGTCTGCGTGGTGAGCGGGATGGGCATGAACTGCGTCGGCGTGGCCCCCGACGGCCGGACCGCCCGTTTCGATGCCCTCGGCGACGTTTCTGGAGACTGGGGCGGTGGCGATGCGGTCGGGCAGGCGGGCCTTGCCGCGGCGGTGCGGGCTGGTGACGGTCGCGGGCCGGACACTATCCTGGCCACCACCGTGCCGGTTCATTTCGGCGTGGCGAAGCCGCGATCGCTGACGCTGGCCATGCACCGGGGAGCGATCCCGACGGAGCGGCGCCACGAGATCGCTCCGCTCGTCTTCGAGGCCGCATCGCGCGGGGACGTGGTCGCACGGGGCATCGTGGATCGGATGGCCGACGAAGCCGTGGCTTGGGCCGGGGCGGCAATTCGACGCCTCAGGCTGGAGCGTCTCGGACCGGACGTGGTTCTTGCCGGCGGGATCTTCCGCGCTCAGGACGCGCAATTCTTCGCTCGCATCGAATCGGGGATCCGGGCGCTCGCGCCGTCGGCCCGTCTCGTCCGCCTCGCGGCGCCGCCCGTCGTGGGCTCGGCCCTGCTCGGTCTCGATCGGCTGTGCGAAGGATCGACCCCGCCCGACGTCGAGCGCCGGGTCCGCAACGAGCTCACCTCCGAGCGAATCGCTGCGAATCGGCCGGCGACTGCCCGAGAGTACCGATAGCCGAGTACGCCATCTGGCTCCGTTGCCGTATAGTTGCCGCAGGTCAGTCGGATGCCATCGGCCCGACCGCCTTACCACCGAGGTGTGGCTGTCGAGCGGAAGTCCGCTCGCCACTCCCAGAGGACCGGCGCGACAGCGAGCGACCGCCGTTGCGGTGCGCGCCTGGCGTCGCAATCGCCTCACGCTTGAGGTTCGTCGTTCGTGGAGTACCTCGTCCGGCAGGCAAAGATTACCGACATCGATCGGTTGTACGCGCTCTGCGCGGACAAGGGAATGACGCCGGGCGGCAATGCTCCGATCGACGCGATCGGCCTGATGCGCCAGCTCGTCTACCTGCCCAACGCCAGCGTCGCGCTGGTCGAGACAGGACGACAGCTGGCCGGAGGCGCCGTGCTCGGCCTGCGGCCGTCCATTCGGGTCGGCGGATTCGTCGGCACGGTGGATCTGCTCGTCGTCGCGGACGGATTCGACGGACCCAAGGTTGCCGATCTCCTGATCGAGGAGATGCTGCACTCGGCAAGAAGAAAGGGCTGCTCTTCCGTGGAAGTCATGCTCACGCCGGACTCGGAGTACTACACGAGCTGGCAGGACCATGGCTTCTCGAAGTCAGCCACCAACATCTACAGGGCGGCGGTCGCCGTAAGGGCGACGACCGGCCGCTGAACAAATCACTCGGACGCGCCGGCGGTCCCGGCCCAGGCGCCATCGAGAACCCGAGCGAGCGCACTTGATCGTGCGTGAGCGAGGGCGCAGATGGCAACGACGGATTGGACCGACTGAGCGCCCGAGAACCGGGGACCTCGAGCAGCCGTAGAGCGCCGGGTTCCACGCCATTCGGGCCGGCGACGCACTCGCCGCCCGGCAATCAAGGAGTTCGTTTGTGAGCAAGAACGTCGCCGTCTTCGTGGACGTGGCGAACATCTTCTACGCGGCCAAAGCCGCGGGAGCGGATATCGACTACGTCACTCTCCTGAAGGCGGCCGTAGCGGGACGCGATTTCGTTCGCGCCTATGCCTACACGGGCCTCGACCCGGAAAACGAGAACCAGCGCAACTTCCACTCATTCCTTGCCCGCCATGGCTACAAGGTGGTCAGCAAGGACATCCGCAAGTACGGCGACGGCAAGGTCAAGGCGAACCTCGACATCGAGCTCGTCGTGGACATGATGAAGACGGCCCGGAATCTGGACGTCGCGATCGTCGTGAGTGGCGACGGCGACTTCGCTCCGGCGATCCGAGCGGTCCAGGAGATGGGCGTTCGGGTCGAGGTCATCAGCTTCCGGGGCAACACCAGCTCGGATCTGATCGACGTCGCGGACGTCTTCTACGACATCACCCAGGTCGCCAAGGTCGATCGCGACTCTTCCCGCTCCGGCCGGCGTGTCGCCGACGACGAGGAAGACCTGTCGATGACCGAGGTGCCGGACAAGCAGACCGAAGGCCGCGGCGGTCGCCGCACGCGGGGCGGACGGCGCAGCCAGCCGATCGAGGAAGCCGCCGTCGACGGACGCCGTTCAGGTGGTCGCGGCCGGGGCGGTCGAACCGAGCCCGTGGCCGCCCGAGCCGTGGACGTGCGAGCCGTGGACGTGCGAGCGGGCGATTCACGCGGCGGTCTCGTCGCGCTACCCGGAGAGCGGCTTTCCAAGGTTCCGCCGCAGGCGGCCGAAGGTGAGCCCGCCGAAGAGGAGCCGATCGAAGAAGGCGCCGAAGGACAGGTCGCGAGCGTCGAAGGCGCGGTCGAGACCGAGCAGGGACGCCGCCGGCGCCGCCGAGGCGGTCGAGGTCGCGGCCACGGCCGGGGCCAGGACTCGTTCGGCGAGCCGGTCGAAGCCGGGGCGGAGGCCGAGGCAGAGACCGAGGCCGCCGAGTTCGAGGAAGTCGAGCCCGCGGCTCCGGTCAACCGGCCGAACCAGTTCGGCTCGGTCTGGGACTCCCAGATCGGCATGGCCGGGCGGCCGGAGCGTCTCGCGCCGGTGACACCGGACGAAGACGACTTTGCCGAGCCGGAGATCCCCGAGTACCTCCTCGCCGAGCGACGGCGGGGCGGGCGAGGCCGTGGCGGCCCGGGCCAGGGCGGACGAGGCGTCCGCAGCGCCTATGCCTCCGCCGTGGAGCGTGAGCGCTTTGGTCGTTCGGGTGGCTCCCGCTATCCCGAACCGGTCCGCAGCCCTCAGCCCCAGCGTGGACCCCGGCGCGACGAGCGCCCGGACCGTCCGCAGCGGCAGCCCCAGCCTCAGCAGCAGCAACGTCGCGGCGGTGGTAGCCAGCGGCCCGGCGGCGGACGTGAGTCCTCCGAGCCGTGGAGCGAGGTTCCGCCGGAGATCGAGGAGCTGCTCCGAGCCCAGCTGTCCGCGAAGCTGAGCCGACCGGCCGGCGAGGCCGCGGCTGAGACCGCGACGGCCGGACGGCAGGCAGGCCAGGGCGGCGAGCCGACCTCAGCCGGCGAGCAGCCGGCCGCGTCCACCGCGCGTCGCGGCGGGCGTCGCAAGGCCGCCGAAGGCGCGTCCGAAGCCGCCGTCCCGACCATGGCCGAGGCAGCCCCGAGCGAGTCCGCACCGGCGGCCGCACCGAGCGCACGGGCGCCTCGACGGACCCGGTCCGCGCCGAGCGCAGCGAGCGCACCCCGCGCAGCTGAGCAGGCCGGCACGGCCGCTTCTTCCGAGGCGGCCGGAACGGCCGAGCCCATCGCGGCACCCAAGCCTCGGACCCGCCGCAAGGCCGCGTCCGCCGAAGGCGCTCCGTCCGACGCGGCAGTGGCCGCCGAGGCCGCGCCGGCCGGCGAGGCTCAGGCTCCCAAGAAGCGGACCGTCCGCCGCAAGGCAGCGGAACCGGCCGGCGAATCGAGCGAATCCGGCTCCGGCGAGCCCGTAGCCTAGCGGCCGGTCCGCGGCACTTGCCGACCGTCGGAAGGCCGGGGGCGGCTCGATGATCAATGCCCTGACTCGAGGCCAGGACCGCGCCGTCGCGGAGATCGGATCGATGATCCGAGGCTACGCGCCGCACGCGGTCCTGCTCTCCGGGCCGGGCTCGGTCGGCAAGACCACCCTGGCGATGGATCTGGCCGCCGGGCTCCTGTGCCAGGCCCCGGATCCCGGCGCGCGCCCGTGCCGGGAGTGTCGAGGCTGCCGCCAGGTGGCCTCGGGCAACCACCCGGACCTGCATCGCCTCGCTCCCGAAGGACCCGGCGGACAGGTCAGGATCGGGGCGCAGAAGGATCCCGAGCCCGGGACGGTTCGCCACCTCATCAGCGAGGTCGCCCTGCTCTCGGTCGAGGGCGGCGCGCGCGTGGCCATCGTCGAGCAGGCCCACCGGCTCAACGACGACGCCCAGAACGCCCTGCTCAAGCTCCTCGAAGAACCTCCGGCCGGAGTGACCCTGATCCTCTGCGCCGACGACGAGGAGTGCCTCCTGCCCACGGTCCGGTCGCGCTGCGTCCGGGTCCGGCTGGGAGCGGTGCCGGTGCGGGAAATCGAGAGCTGGCTCTGCGACCACGGTTTCGCCGACGCTCCCCAGGCGGCCCGGTTTGCCAGGCTGTCCGGCGGCAGGCTCGGCCTGGCGCTCGCCTACGCCAGGTCCGCGACGGCCGAACGACTTCGCGGGGAGATAGCCCGAAGCTTGCTCGACATGCTCGGCTCGGGCCGGCAGAAGCGCCTGGCCTCGATCCGGGACCTGCTTCGATCCTCGGTCGCGCTCCAGGAGGCTCTGGCGGCGGGCCGCGCCGCCGACGATACCGAGGCGAGCGGCGAAGCCGCCGCGACATCAGACGGCCGCGGTCCAAACGGCCGCGCCTCGAAGGCCGGGTCCCGACGCCGCAAGGGCGCGGAGCCGGTCGCGGCCGCCGCGACCACCGAAGAAGGCGGCGAGTCCTCGGAGCCCGGCAAGATCGCCGCCTCCGATCGCCGGGCCGCCGCCGCGCCTCTCATGGAAATCTGGACGGAAGTCGGCCGCGCCCTCCTCGTCGCCGGTTCGGGGGCGCCCAGGCAGCTGCGCGAGGTCGAGCTGCTCGACGACCTTCGCTCGGTCGGTCCGCGCGTTCCGGCCGCGGCGATGAGCGAGTTCCTGGCCCGTCTCTCGGAGGCCGCGCCGAAGCTGACCGAGAACGTCAACCCCGAGCTGGTCCTCGATGTCCTGGCCTTGAGCTGGCCGCGGGTCGAACCCGAAGTTGCCGGCGCCCCCCGATGAGTGCGACGAGACCTCGCCTGTGAGCGTCGAGATGGCCCACCTCGAGGCCCGGGTCAAGGGTCGAGTACAAGGCGTCGGCTTCCGTTACTTCGTCATCTCGCACGCGCAGCGGCTGGGCCTGACGGGCTGGGTCTCAAACGAGCAGGACGGCAGCGTCCAGTGCGTCGTCGAAGGTCCCCGGGACGATTTGGAGGCGTTTCTGGAGGCGCTCAAAGAAGGCCCCGCGATGGCGATCGTCGAGTACGTCGCCGAGGATTGGCTGCCGTACACGGGCCACTGGGGCACGTTCGGCGTCCGCTCGGCCGGCCACCGCGGCGACTAGCGGGCTGCCGCGGCACCGCCGCAAGTTCGGCACGTGGCGGTCCTCAGCGGCCGAGTGCCCGCCGTGCGGCGTCGAAATCGGAAGGGCTGATCTCACCGCGAGCCAGCCGCATCTCGAGTACTCGGACCGGATCGCGCCGCAGGCCGAGCAACCTGATGACGGCGACGACGGCCAGGATGGGAATTGCGACTACCACGCCGATGGTGGCCAGTACCACCACCAGCTGAGCCGGTGAGATCTCGAACGGCATCCGTACCCTCCAATCGGGTGCCAACAGCATAAGCTGACCCCGTGGCGGGCGGCTCACCGACTACGGCAACGCCCGGAATGAGCCGCCGTCGATCGGAACGAACGTCCCCGTCTGGTAGCGGGCCAGGTCGGAGCACAGCCAGGTCACGTAGGCGGCCAGCTCGTCGGGCTCGCCGTAACGGCCCGCCGGGATGGCCTTCTGGAACTCGGCAGTGATCTCCTCCGGCTTCCTGCCCGAGCGCTCCGCCCGCCCCCTGTCGAGCGACTGGACCCTCGCCGTCGCCAGGCGTCCCGGCAGCACGCCGTTGACCGTCACGCCGTCGGCCATGACCTCGATCGAGATCGTCTTGAGGAACGCCGCGAGAGCGCTCCGGCAGGCGCCCGAATAGACGAGCTCGGAGATCGGCGCACGGATGCCCGAGGACAGGATCGAGACGACACGGCCCCATCCGCGCTCGCGCATGCCTGGCAGCAACAGCGTGGTCAGCTCGATCGGGGTGACCGCCAGCAGCTGGAACGAGCGGCGCCATTCGTCCGGATCCGTCCTGGTCGCGTCGGACGGTGGCGGCCCGCCGGCGTTGAGGACGACGATGTCGATCTGGCCGAGCGCCCGCAGAGCCTCGGCCGCGACTTTGCCAGCCGTCGAAGGATCCGCGGCGTCGCCGGCCACCGTGACCACCTGCGTGGAGTAGTTGTGCCTGATCTCGTCGGCGGCCCTATCGAGAGCTTCGCCGCCTCGAGACCAGAGGACGAGCCGGCAACCCTCGGAAGCCAGCCTCTCCGCGCTCGCCCTGCCCAGCCCCGCCGAGGCTCCTCCGACAAGGGCGTTCCGACCTCGCAGCCCCAGGTCCACAGTTGCTCCTCCGATTCCTTTGGCCGGCCAATGGTGCCATCGTCGGCCCCGGACCGCTACGCTAGGTGTATGAGCGAGAGAGCGGAGGCAATCGACCGGGCCGTTGCGGCCTACCGCGCGCTCGGCGAGCTGGCCGAGACGGTTGAGGACGAATGGCAGTACGTGATCGATCTGAGCGACGCGTACGAACCGGGCCTGGCCGCCCTGGCCGATGGGCCGGAACAGCCGCCCGGCGCTATCGAGGCGATCGACGAGGCGATCGAGGAGATCGGTCTGATCACGGATCCTCACAAGGCCATCGATTGGCTGTCGACCTTCCCCCACGTGATAGCTCTGGCGGTCGGCGGCGACGTCGACGGACTCCCCGGCGCGGACCAGGCTTCCGGCGCGGACCAGGCTTCCGGCGCGGACGAGGCGGCCGGGGATGATGACGACTCGCCCTTCCGCGCTCTCCTCCGGAGGGACCGATGAGGTTCCAGGACGCGGCCAAAGACGCACGAGCCGTCGTCTACGCCGGAATCCAGGCCGATCCTCTGGTCGGCCGCATCGCCGAGCTGCTCGCCGACGCCACGCCCGCCGAGCGATGGCTCGCCCGAGCCGTGATGAACGGCGAGCGGACCGAACCCGCGCCCTGGCGGCGGATCTTTCCGGCGGTCTTCGCCGGCCCGGCCTCGACGCAGCGGGCCGAAGCCATCCTGGCCGCCTCGCTCGAGGTTGCGACCCGCGGCGAAGCCGCTCGCTCGCAGTACCGCGGCGCGGTGGTAGAGGAGCTGACACAGCGGCTGCTCGCCAGGCGTTCGTCCAGTCGCGGGCCGGTCAGGCGCGAGCGGCGCGTGCTCTTCGACGGCGTTCGGGCGGAGATACACCCATACGACGTGACCGTCGAATCGGACGCGCGGTCCGAGGTGTACGACTGCAAGTGGGGCGCCCGAGGCATCAACGCCGACGTCCTGAACCAGCTCGACGATGCCCGCGCCCACGCCGCCGACGAGGACATCGAGCTGCGGGCGGTGCTGGTCATCTTCGACGCCAGGCGCTCGTGCGAGATCAGGCTGGCGAGGTCGACCGCGCCTCATGCCGGCACTCGGCTGGTCTCGATCGACGACGTCGGTTCGCTCGGGGAGGAGTGATGGCGATCGACGGCGAGGAAAGGGCGCTGGCGGCGTCCGAGTTCGGAGACCTGCTGCCCTATCGGATCGTCCGACCGTATCGCGTCCGTTTTGAGGAGTCGACCGCTCGGGAGACGATGCGGACCGCCATCTACTTCGCCTGGGCCGCGGACGTCGCCTGGCAGCATTCCACGCTTCTGGGCTTCGACCGCGACTGGTACTCGGATCGAGGCCTCTTCTGGCTGGTTCGGGCCGTCCGCCTCGACATCCTCGAACCGATCCCCACCTACGGCGCCGCCCTGGTCAGCACCCAGGTCCTGGGCTTCCGCCGCATCGCCGCCCGCCGCCGGAGCGAGGTCCGCAGCTCGTCAGGCCGGCTGCTCGCGTCTCTCGAGATCGACTGGGTCATGACCAACGAACGGGGCATGCCGACCCGCATTCCCGACGAGATGCTCCATTTCGTGGCTGACGGAGCCACGTTCGAGCTGCTCAAGATCTGCCTGCCCGAGACGCCACCGGAAGCCACGAGGACCGAGATTCGCGTGCGTCGGCGCGACCTGGATCCCCTGGACCACGTCAACAACAGCGTCTACGTCGACTACCTCGAGGAGACGCTGGAAGCGGCGGGCGCGGCCGAGCTGCTGGCCGCCACTCCACGCCGTTACGAGGTTGATTTCGTGGCCGCGGCGGCTCGGGGAGACTCCGTCATTGGACGAGCGTGGCGCGCCGGAGAAGGCTGGGCCTTCCGCCTCAGCCGTGAAGACGGGACGGAGCTATTCCGGGGCCGCGTCTCCGGGCTCTAGTCCGAGTCCGTGGACCGCGCTCGGTCCGATCCGCCGGAGCCCTCAGCCGACCGAGCCGCCGTCCGTGGGCCCTTCGCCGTCGGACTTGTCGGCGCCGGACTTGTCGGCGCCGGATTCCTCGCGAGCCTGCCGGGCCTGCTCGGCCGCGCGTCGCAGGTCGGCCGCCAGATCCTTGCTCCTCGAGGCCAGCCTGTCGCCCACATGCTCGGTGACGTTGGCGGCCTTGTGAGCCACCGGGCCCGCGTTCTCGGCCGCAACGGCGGCGAGCTCCGCGGCCTTCGCGGCCACGTCGCGCAGGACCGGCCCGGCCTGCTTGCCGGCCTGATCGATCATCTCCTGCAATTGGCCCAGCCAGTGCTCGCCGAGCTCGCGAGCCCGGCCGGCCTGGTCTTTCAGTGGGCTTCCACCGGTGCCGGCACCGCCCGCGCCGGGCTCATCCTGTCCGGACTGTTCGTTCGTGCCCATCTCGTCACCTGGCGTTAGGCGAGGGTTTCGCTGCCCCTCGACAAGGCAGAGCGCAATCGTACGCCCAGCCAAATGGTATACCGCGCTTCTTTCTCGGACGCCGAACTCGATCTCGTCCGGCCGGCACTTGAAATCGTGGTGGCGCAGGCGCCTAATACGGGCACATCCAGCCTGGAGGTGGCTGGAGAGCGTAGTCGGACGGCAAGTGGAGTTCCCGCCGGCTCGAACGTGTCGCCGGAGGACGAGTCACCGTGGTGACCCAGTCACGGGAGGTGACGCATGATCGGTTACTGGCACATCGTGCCGCTTCCGGACACCAGAGCACAGGTGGCGCTCGGGGCTCATGTCGGCGGCCATGATCTGATCGTAGAGCTGTGCCGCGGCGAGCGGTGCTGGCACTGGATGGTCCTGAGCGCTCTCGGCCATGAGATCGAAGCGGGCATCGCCGCCGACGCGCATCAGGCGGAGCAGCTCGCGGAGGATGCCGCGTTCCACATCCACCCGCCGTCGGTCGGGGACTGGGTGGGACGGCTTCTCGTCTGAGGGCGCGGACCGAGAAGTAGCGGACCTACTGCTTTTCGGGGGTCTGCCCCTGCCACATGGAGAGTCGCTGCTCGAGCAGCGGGTCTTCCCACGGCTCGGCATTCTCGGCCAGGTCCGTCTCGCCCGCGGGGCCCTCGTCGTCGAGCAGGCCGGCCTGGTGGGCCGCGATAGCCTCCTCGGAAGGCGCTCCGGCAGGGATCGTCTCGTCGCCGTCCGGATTCATCAGATCGCTTCCGGCGTTCTCGATCTCGGCCTCGAGCTCCATCTTGCGCATCTCCAGCCGGACTTCTTCGCTCGGCGGGGCGATGGCCTCCAGATCGATCGGTGCGTCGTCGGTCGTCTCGGTCCCGACGGACAGCAGGCTGATTGGATTGAGATCGTCGACGATGCCCGAGTCGGTGTCGCGCGCGGCGTCGGGATCGACCACGGTCAGTCCGGGAATGTCGACCGCTTTCGCGCCTTCGACCAGCGCGCCGCACTTGGGGCACGCCGGGGCGCCTGCGGGGATCTCAGTTGAGCACCAGGGACATATGGTGGAGGTCTTCTCGTCCATGCGGCGCACCGTAATGGTCGCGGCGAGCCTCGCCTATCGAACTTTTGGCCATGGACCGACCATGACCCAGGACCCTGGCTGCCGACGGCTCAAAGATAGGCGGGCTACCGCCGCTCTGCCCGGCGATTCCGTCAGGGCGTGAGGCGTCTTCGTCTTTCGTCCCGCTCAGCCTCCGCCTCGGCGCCGAGGGCGTCGGCTGACGCGCCTCGGAGCCTGGCGGTTTCGAGCCGCAGCCGGTACGACTCCACGGCGTTCTGGAGCCGGCCGCTCGACTCGTTCATCTGTCGCTCTCGGGCGGCGAGATCGTTGATGGCCCTCTGCCGGTCGCCCAGCTGCCGTTCAAGAGCCAGCTCCTCCGCAAGAGCCGAGCGGGCTAGGTCGTCGTTGCCGGCCGTGGCCGCAGACTCCGCCCTCGCTCTCGCCTCGGATCGCAATCGGCAGACGTCAGATGCTTGTGTCTCCAGTCGCTTCCGGCTGATCACCAGGTCGGCGATGGCGCGCCGCGTCTCCTCGACGGAGGCCTGGAGCCGCCTGTACTCCGCTTCCGCCGCGTCTTCCGGTGCGGAGTCGGGCCCTGGCTCGGCCGGTGTTTCGCGGCCGACCGCGGGTCCACGTGTCAGCCGCCGGAGACGTTCGAAGATGCTCACGACCACAGGGTCCTCATCTGCGAGGTCGTGGCGAACGGGTCTTCGCCGCGCCGCGCTTCGATGATGCCGGCGCCTTTGGGGTCGCGGCAGAAGACTGCGGCGGTCCCTCCAACATGTGTCCGCCAGAGCCTCTCGAACGAACGTGCCCGTCCCACGTTTGTCCCGAGGTAGTCCGGAACGGCGTGATAGACGAGTCTGGCGCCCGAAGGTCTTCCACGGGCGCACGCCCAGGCCAGCTTCCAGGCATCCAAGCGGGTGGACGGCGGTTCGACCACCCAGCGGCCGATCACGTAGCGCGGGTCTTCAATCGGAGATAGCACCTGGTCGAGCGAGTCGGCGAACAGTCGCGAGTCTGCCGCCGAGGCCCCCTCCAGGTAGCAGCGGTAGTAGCCGTCGGGCTGGACCACCAATCGGACGGCGCGTCGATTCAGACGACGGTCGATTCCGTCCGTTTCGGCGAGCGCCTCCACGACGACCGTCGCCAGGCTCTCCAGGGAATCGGTCGGACGGCTGGCCGTCATTTTGTCCCTCATGCCAATGGCGCGACGGACCGGCACGCCCCCGAGCAACGCAATGGTGAGGCCCGCACCCAGTGTGCCGGTCAGTGGCCCGGCCAGATCGCCGCCCCGCGTGACCGCAGCGGCGGCTGCGGCGACGATAAACCCCACGAAGAACATGGCGCAACAGGCTATGAGCCAGGAGAGGCCGACCCGGTACAGGACCCGCGGAACGCCCTCGTCAAGGCGCCACGTGCTGGCCCGCAGGGCGACCTCCGGCAAACCGAGCGATCGATTGAAGTGCAGCCGAACCGTCTCGGTTCCCACGTTCCGATACGGCTCGCCTATCTTCCAGTCTGCGTAGGCTCTGTCGCGGCCTCGCGTTCGCGCCAGCGCCCGCTCGTTGAGGGCCTGCATCTGCTCGACGGCGGGCGGACCGTAGGGCGATAGGGCCGGGTCCACGTGAGACACGCCCATCTCGATCTCGCCGGTCTCGGTTAGCGCGTAGTAGTTGTGGGGCTTGCGCACGAATCGGGCGTAGTCGGTGGTTCCGCGTGCCACACCCGGAGCCACGCAAACCACATCCCAGTTGTCGGCCACCTTGCGCGGTATCGACGGATCAAGGCGCAGCGAACGGCCCCGCATCTGGTGCACGGATGTGGAGGTCGTCGCGGCGGTCAGGTCGATGAGCACGTTGACGGAGTGCGCGTCCCAGCCCTCGCCCAGCAGCCCGCGGGTCCCGATCAGACACCTGGTCCGGCCCGCCTCAAGGAACCTCGTGACCAGCGGGACGTAGTGGCGCGGCTGCCACCAGACGGTTTCTGGCGAGATGATCACGACCTCGTCCCAGGATGGTTCGCCGTCTCCTGTCGTCGGCGCAAGAGGAAGGGCAGCCAGCGCGGGGGCCAGTTCCGGGACTTCTTCCGACGCCCATTCGACGAACGCCACGGCAGTCCGCCTGGCGCAGGCGACCGTCCTGCCCGTCAGCAACATCGGTTCCGTCGATCTCGTGGTCGCGTCGGTGGCCAAGAGTTGGAGGATCAGCGAGGCGCTGCCCGCCTGCGGGTCGAGGATCGATCGAAGCTCGGCCAGCAGCTCCATGCCCGCTCGCTCGAAATCGCACAGGATCAGTGCCCGCAGACCGGCGCCGAGCCACTGGCGTTCGATGTCGAGGATGGTCTGGGCTGCGGCTGCCTTGGACGCGGAAAGAGCCAGGACTCGATCCGATGGGGAGACGTACGTGCGGATCCCCTGATGGGTCAGCACGAAGCCTACGGACGGCAGGATGTGCCTTATCCGCTGCCACGCCTGGGCGTCGACGGGAACGTCAGAACGCGCCAAGAACCCCCGGGCGTAGTCCTCGATCATGACCACCCAGTCGTCCGTGCTGGGTGCCTGGCGATGTCGCTCGCCGATGTGAGCTTCGGGCGGCGGCTGGAGGCCCCGCGCCAGGAAGAGACGGATCCCGGCCTGGGCGAGATCGGGCTCGTCCTGCTCGAAGCGGGCCCAGCTGACCCGGGCTCCGGAATGGTCCTGGCGCTCAATGAGCCGCTGATGCAGCCAGTCCAGGAACGGCCGGCTGGCGAACGTCGGATCCGTGAGTGCCGAGATCAGGCCGTCGAAGCGCCGAGAGAGCGAGGCCATGTACTCGAGCTCCGTTGGGAGCGGCTGGGTGAGGTAGGCAAGCTCCTGGTATGGCGCAAGATCGCCCTCCTTCACGACCGCGGGAGTAACGACGTCGAAATCGGCCCGGCCGAACAGCCTCCTGTACAGCTCAGCCTCGCGCGCGCCCATGTCGGCCGGTGGCGTTGCGGTGAGTCCAACCACGAAGACCCGATCACCCAGCTCGTCCACGAGGGCCTGGACGAGGTGGCCCCATGTCTCGAGAAGGTGGTGGCATTCGTCGAGCACCAGCGTGATCGTCGACTCGGCCTTCATCCGTTCGATAAGCTCGCGGCCGTGTGGATGAAGCAAGGCGAGCAACGCGGCCCGATCGCCCCCGTGGATGACAAGCTGGCGCTGCCGCCTTCGCATGGCCGCACGTTCGTTGTGGTCGTCGTGGCCGGGGCCTTCGCGGATGGGGCCGGGTGAGCCGGCCGGCTCCTCCTGCTCATCGGATGCAGCACCCACGAGCTCGTCGACATCACCGTTCATCGAGCACAGGGACTGGTACGTCAGCACGCTCAGCACGCCGTCCAGTTGGGTATTGCTGCTGGCGGGCTCGGTCGGTTCGAAATCGCGCCACTGCGTGATCCACTGGGATTGGATGGCCGTGTTGGGGCCGAAGACCACCGTCTTTCGACCGAGCCGCCGGGCGATCTCCAGGCCTACCACGGTCTTGCCCGAGCCCGCGGGCATGACGACGTAGCATCGCTCGCGATTCGCGGTCCGACCCGTCTCAAAGGCGTCTAGAGCCAGCCGCTGATAGCGTCGGAATGGGTACACGAAACCTGCGGCCATTGCTGGGACGGCTGGCTGCGAGACGCAGATGTCCGGTGGCACCGTCAGAGGGGCCTGGGCGTCTTCGCGGGACGCGGGCGCGGCGGATATCTCCTCTGGCGACATCGCTACCTCGTGACGGCGAGATACCCCAATGTTGCCGCGAATCGAGGGTCGCCCGCCTGGCGACCGCGCTCGCTAACCGGAGACTCCGATTCAGCTGTGGTTCTGACAGTCGGCCGGAGTCACCGGCGTGCCGTAGTAGCGGCTCTCGGTGCCGAACAAGTAGATGGACAGGCTCGCGACCTTGTCGGGTATGAGGCGGCTCGTCCAGCTGCCCCCGGTCTCACGCGAATCCGGGTGGTAGTTGTAAGGCGGGCCGAGCACGCAGCGCTTGATGTCGCTGAGGTTCTGGGCCACCTTGACGTAGTTCTTCGCCGTGCCGAGCGGGAAGTTGGTGGCGATCGATTTGCCGGCGACAGCGAGCAAGCTGCCGAGCTTGGGCAGCATCGCCGGCGTGGCGATCTTCTTCTCGAGGGCGACCATCACCGTCTGCTGCCGGTTCGCCCGCTGGTAGTCGTTCGTCGATTCGCGCGACCTGACGTATCGGAGAGCCGTTCGACCGGTCAGGTGGACGTTCCCGACGGGGAAGTTGGAGCAGGTGGTCGGGTCGTTGAGAGCCTTTGGGTTGTAGACGTCCACGCCTCCCACCAGGTCGATCATCTCGCGGAAGCCGTCCATGTCGATCTCGGCGTAGTAATCGGTCTTGATGCCTACCAGGTAGCCGATCTCCCTGGCCAGAGTGAGCATCGGCGGATCCGGCGAGCCGAAGCGCCCGGACTGGATGGCGTTGACCAGGCTGTTGATCTTGAAGTTAGCGGGCGACCAGCCGCCCCAGTAGAACGGGAAGTTGGCCGTGTCGCGCGGGACGCTGACCATCGAGACCGCACGGGTGCTCAGGTCGATGCTCACCAGCATCAGAG
>DAHXON010000073.1 GCA_027364875.1 Chloroflexota bacterium | reverse complement strand
CCTGTGTGTTCGGCCTACGGCCTGGGCCTGGCCTCGCCGACGAGATGAACCTCCAGACCCGGGATCTCTTCGAGCAGGCGGTCGGGGAGAGTAGCCCCGTGCAGGTGGAAGCCGCGGTGCGGCCTGTGGGCAAGCACCAGGTGGGTCACCCGATGCTCGGCGATGACCTCCGCCAGCCCCCGGACCAGATCGTTCGCCTCGCCGCGGACGATGTCGCCGCCGAGATCCACCGCGTAGTCCAGGTTGGCCTGGAGGTTGAGCTGCCGGTCGCGCGATTGCTGGATCCCCGGCGTCTCGACCGCCACCGCGATCCAGGGGACGCGGAGTGCGCTGGCCAGCGCTCCGGCCCGACGGATGGCGTGGCGGCACTCGGGCGATTCGTCGGCGAGGACCATCACCCGCTCCGTCACCGGTGGCAGGCCGATGCCCTGCTCCGCGACCGTGCCTTCGAGCTCCTCATCCACCGCCCCGGCCACGAACCGCAGCGACAGGTCGCGCAGGGCCATCAGGTTCGGCTCGGTGAAGAAGCGGTCCAGGGCGATCGCGGTCCGCTCCGGCGGGTAGACGTTGCCGTGGCGCATCCGCTGGCGGAGCGCATGCGGGCTCATGTCCACCAGCTCGACCTCGTCCGCCTCGCGGACGATCTCGTCGGGCACGCGCTCCCGGACGGGGACGCCCAGGATGGTTTCCACCGCGCCGGCCACCGATTCGACGTGCTGAACGTTGCAGGTGCTGATCACGTCGATCCCGGCGTCGCGAATTGCCTGGACGTCCTGCCAGCGCTTCTCTCGGGCGGAACCGGGGACGTTGGTGTGGGCCAGCTCGTCGATCAGGACCACGCCGGGGTGGCGGGCCACGATCGCGTCCGCGTCCATCTCCTCCACCACGACGCCGCCGTACTCGATGCGGCGCCTCGGAATCGCTTCCAGGCCGTCGAGCAGAGCCGCGGTGTGCAGGCGCCCGTACGTCTCGACGAAGCCGACCACGACGTCCGTGCCCCGGTCGTGGCGGCGATGGCCTTCCTCGAGCATCGAGTACGTCTTGCCGACGCCCGGCGCCATGCCCAGGTAGATCCGGAGCCGGCCCCGCGCGGGTTTGTCGGCGGCGATCCGAGCCAGCATTTCGTCCGCAGTGGGCCGGTGCGGCTCAGTCTCGGCGGTCATTTGAGCAACCCATCCAGATCAAGGTTCAGCTCCAGGACGTTGACCTGCGGCTCGCCCAGGAACCCGAGGAGCGGCTGGGTCGTGTGCCGGGCCACGTAGGTTCGGACCTGATCCTCCGTCAAGCCGCGCGCTCTGGCAACGCGAGCGACCTGGTATTCGGCCGCCGCGGGAGAGATGCTCGGGTCGAGGCCGGAAGCCGAGGAGGTGACCAGGTCGACCGGCACCGGGCCGCCGCCGTTGGCCTTGCGCATGTCGTCGACCCGCTGGGCGATGGTGTCGATCAGGGCCTTGCTCGTGGGCCCGAGGTTCGAGCCCGCCGAATTGCTGGCGTCGTATCCGTTGGGCGCGGCGCTGGACGTCGCCGCGGAGGGCCGGCCCCAGAAGTACTGCGGCTCGTTGAAGAACTGGCCGATCAGGCTCGAGCCGACGGTCTTGCCGTCGACGACGATCATCGAGCCGTTGGCCTGGTATGGGAAAACGACCTGCGCGACGGCCGTCACGACGAGCGGATATGCCACGCCGGTTATCACGGTCATCGCTATGAGGATGGCGATGGCCGGTCGAAGAACGCGGCGAAGGAAGCCGATCATGTCGATCTCCTAGGCGAGGTGGAGCACGGTGACGAGGATGTCGATCGCCTTGATTCCGAGAAACGGGGCGACGATCCCGCCGAGGCCGTAGACGAGGAGGTTCCGGCGCAGCAGCTCGGCGGCCGGTGCCGCCCGGAAGGCCACGCCGCGCAAGGCGAGCGGTATGAGGACCACGATTATCAGGGCGTTGAAGATGACCGCCGAGAGGATGGCGCTCTGGGGGCTGTGCAGGCCCATGACGTTGAGCGCGCCGAGCTCCGGGTAGACCGGCACGAACATCGCGGGCAGGATCGCGAAGTACTTGGCCACGTCGTTGGCGATGGAGAAGGTCGTGATCGAGCCGCGGGTGATCAGCAGCTGCTTGCCGATGGCGATGACTTCGAGCAGCTTGGTCGGGTCCGAGTCGAGGTCGACCATGTTGGCCGCCTCCTTGCACGCGGACGTCCCGCTGTTCATCGCCAGCCCCACGTCCGCCTGCGCGACGGCCGGAGCGTCGTTGGTGCCGTCGCCGGTCATGGCGACCAGATGGCCCTCGGCCTGCTGGGCACGGATGTAGCCGATCTTGTCTTCGGGCTTCGCTTCGGCGATGAAGTCGTCCACGCCGGCCTCGCGGGCGATCGTGGCGGCGGTTCGCGGGTTGTCGCCGGTGACCATGACGGTCTTGATGCCCATCTTGCGGAACTGCTCGAAGCGGGCGGGCAAGCCCTCCTTGATGGTGTCCTTGAGCTCGATGAGGCCCAGGATCCGGCAGTTCCCGGCGGTGTCCGAGCGGATGGCGAGCGGAGTGGCTCCCGCATCGGCGATCCGATCGGATCCCTCCAGGATCTCCTTCGGCATCGCGCCGTCCATGTCCGCGCCGATCGCGTCGACCGCGCCCTTGAGGATCATCCCGTCGGCCGTCCGGGCGCCGCTGGTCCGTGTCTCCGCCCTGAAGGCGATCTCTTCTGTGATCGTGGCGGTCAGGGCGGCAAAGCCCGCCTCGTCCCGGCTGCCGCCGGGGCTTCCGAGGGCGTCGAGGCGCTTGCGGGCCAGCTCCACGATCGAGCGTCCCTCCGGAGTCTCGTCCTTGATCGACGAGACCAGAGCCGCGGTGACCGCCTCTGCCTCGGGAACGCCCGGGGCCGCCGTGATCGAGGCGGCGAGACGGTTCCCGTAGGTGATCGTGCCCGTCTTGTCGAGCAGGATGACGTCGACGTCACCGGCCGCCTCGACCGCCCGGCCGCTCATCGCGAGGACGTTGAACCGGGCCACGCGGTCCATTCCGGCGATGCCGATGGCGGACAACAGGCCGCCGATCGTGGTCGGGATCAGGCACACGAGCAACGCCACGAGGGCGACCGTGCTCACTACCGTGCCGGCATACTGGCCGAACGGCCGGAGGGTGACCGTGGCCATCAGGAAGATGACCGTGAGGCCGGCAAGCAGGATCGCGAGAGCGATCTCGTTCGGGGTCCGTTGACGCTTCGCGCCCTCGACCAGGGCGATCATTCGATCCAGGAACGTCTCGCCGGGGTCGGTGGTCACGCGGATGACGAGCCGGTCGCTCACGAGCGTGGTTCCGCCCGTGACCGAGCTGCGGATGTCGGTGCCGGGCTCCTTGAGAACCGGAGCCGATTCGCCGGTGATGGCCGCCTCGTTGACGAAGCCGATGCCCTCGATCACGTCGCCGTCTCCGGCGATGGTCTCGCCTTCCTCGACCACGATGACGTCGCCCCGGCGCAGCTCCGAGGAGCCCACGGACTCGAGAGTCCCGTCGGCGCGACGGCGGTGGGCGATGGTCTCCGATCGGGTCTTGCGCAGCGACGCCGCCTGGGCGCGGCCGCGAGCCTCGGCGACGGCTTCGGCATAGGTCGCGAACAGGGCCGTGAACCACAGCCAGACCGCGATCTGGAACTCGAAGCCCGGGTTCGAGGCCGCGGCGCCGGACGTCCGCTGGGCGCCGGTCACGTCGGCGGCCCAGATAATCGTCACCAGGGCGGCTGTAATTTCCACGACGAACATGACCGGGTTGCGGATGAGCAGCCGCGGGTCGAGCTTGCGGAAGGCGTTGGGAAGCGCCGCGCGCAGGAGATCGGGGTCCAGCACGCCGCGTGGCTTCGGTGCCGGGGCTCCTCCGGCCGGCTTAGCGCCCCGGAGCGTCACGAACCGCTGGAAGCGCCGGGTTCCGCGTCCGAGGTCCACGGTCGGGAACATGCGCGAGAGACTCATCTCAGAACACCTTTCCCGCGTTCTGGAGCAGCTGCTCGGCGATTGGGCCGAGGGACAGCGCCGGGAAGAACGCCAGCGCGCCGACGATGATCACCACTCCGATGAGCAGCACCGTCCAGGTGGCGCCGGTGGTTGGGAATGTGCCCAGCGAAGGCGCGACGCGCCGTTTGGCGGCCATGGAGCCGGCAAGAGCCAGGATGGGCACGATCATCCCGTAGCGCCCGATGAGCATCGCCAGCGCCCCGGTGATGTTGTAGAAGGTCGTGTTGCCGGACAGTCCGGCAAAGGCCGAACCGTTGTTGCCCGTCATGCTCGAGTAGGCGTACAGGATCTCGGAGAAGCCGTGCGGTCCGGCATTGAGCGGGCCGGCCTGGCCGGGCGCGGTTGCCGTCGCGAGAGCCGTGAATCCGAGGATGCTGGCGCCGAGCACGAGGGCCGTGAGCATCGCCATCTTGATTTCGAAGGCTTCGACCTTCTTGCCGAGGTACTCCGGCGTGCGGCCCACCATGAGCCCGGCGATGAAGACGGCGAGGATCGCGCCGATGGTCAGCATCCCGTACATACCAGCGCCGATGCCGCCCGGAGTGATCTCGCCCAGCTCCATGTTGAAGAGAGGGACCATGCCCGAGAGCGGTTGAAAGCTGTCGTGCCAGGAGTTGATTGCGCCGGTGCTCGTGCCCGTCGTTATGGCGGCGAACAGCCCGCTGACGGCCGAGCCGAACCTGACCTCCTTGCCCTCCATGTTGCCGACGCCCGCCTGCGCCACCGTGTTGGGGAAGAGCGGATTACCCTGGGACTCCAGGTGCATGGCCAGGACCGCGCCGACCACCAGGATCGCCGCCATCGCGGCAAAGATGGTCCAACCCTGGGCCTGCTTGCCCGCGTACTTGCCGAACGTGTACGTCAGGGCGAACGCGGTCAGGAGGAGAGCGAACATCTCCAGGAAGTTGGTCAGGCCGGTCGGATTCTCGAATGGATGCGAGGAATTGGCGTTGAAGAAGCCGCCGCCGTTGTTGCCCATCTCCTTGATCCACTCCTGGGAGGCGACGGGCCCCAGGGCGATGTTCTGGGTCGCGCCCTGCAGCGTCGTGACGACCTGCGTCGGGTTCCACGTCTGCGGCACCCCCTGCCAGACGAGCACCACCGCGCCGATGACCGAGACGGGCAGCAGGATGTAGAGGATGCCCCGCGTCAGGTCCACCCAGTAGTTGCCCAGGGTCTTCGTGCTGCGGCGGGTCAGGCCTCGGAAGAGGGCGATAGCGATCGCCAGTCCGGTCGCCGCTGAGGTGAAGTTGCGCACCGCCAGCATCGCGGCCTGGGTGCCGTATGTGGCCGCGCTCTCTCCCGAGTAGTTCTGCCAGTTGGTGTTCGTCTCGAAGCTGACCGACGTGTTGAACGCGAGATCGGGAGACATGGCCGGTATCCCGCCCTGGTTGAACGGCAGGACGTTCTGCAGGCGGAGGAAGACGTAGCCCGCCGCGATGGCCACGAACGCCATCGCCAGCACCGCGGCCGTATAGCCTTTCCAATCCTGTTCCGCCGTCTCGTCGACTCCGGAGACGCGGTAGATCACCCTCTCGACGGGCCGGAGGACCGGGCTCAGAAAGACGCGCTGGCCCTCCATCACGCGGTAGATGTAGCCACCCCACAACGGCGTGGCGATGAGGATGGCCACGGCCAGCGCGGCCAGCGTCAGGAAGTCGCCGAAGGCCACGGCTAGAAGTCCTCGGGGCGCAGCAGCGCCCAGATCAGGTAGACGAAGCCGAGCGCGGCGGCAATCCCGGCCAGCAGGTCGAGCAGGTTCATCGCCGGACCCTGTCGCAGAGCTCGAGGTAGCCCCACAGAGCGGCCGCGCAGAGCGCGAATATCAGGGCGATCTGGAGGTCGCTCACTCAACGCTTCCAGTCGAGTCCGTCGAGGCCGGAGCCCGGCTGCGATTCGCTCGGAACGGCAGAAGCGCACCGGTCTACCCCCTCGGTCAGCGTGGGCATGGCGAATGGCTTGGGCAGGAAGCCCGCGATCCGGAACTCGCGAAGCTTCGCCGGGGGCACGCTCGTCGCCGTCACCACGTACACGGGCGGCGACCCGGCGGCGCGGAGGGCTCCGGATCGGAGCAGGTCCCAGCCCGACGCCCCGGGCAGGTTGATGTCCAGCAGCACTAGCGTCGGCCGGAAGCCGCCCGCGATCGCCTCGGCTGCCGCCTCGGCGGAACCGGCCGCAACGGCTTCGTGCCCGTGGGCTTTCAGATGCCGGACGACGATGCCCGCCAGAGCGTCGTCGTCCTCCACGAACAGGACCCGGGCCGTAGGCTCAGACATGCGTCCCGGCTGCCCCGGCAGCGCCGCGCGCCCCGGCGGCCGGGGCCGCGGGCATTCTGACGACGTCTATGTCGCAGGCCGTGTCTTCGGGCCAGAACGAGGCTTCGAGGGCGACCCCCTGTAGGGCCGCGATCGAGCGAAGGTGGTCGGCGAGCTGCTGACCGAAGCGCATGCCGCTGAGCGTGACCCGCGTGGCCACGCCCGACGAAACGAGGGCGATCGATGCTTCAACGTCGGCGAGCTCGCCGGCCAGCTTGTCGGCGGCCAGGTCGGGCTCGGCTGTATGCCGTGTTTCCATGGCCCCATCGTCCATTCGGGGGCCAAGAGGCCGCGCCCCGGCGTTGCGGGTCCGGGCTAAATCCGCTCTAAACGATTCGCCCCGACGGACCGGTCTGGCTCGCTAGAACGCCCGCGCCGTCCCGTGCCGGCGTTTGCGCGCGACCCGCCAGCCGCCGCGCCTCGTAGCGATTGAACAGCCCCTTGGTGATCTCCACGAGCGCGAGGTAGGCGACCACCATCGCGGCGAGCAGGGGCCAGAAGACCAGGGGCAGACCGCCGAAGGAAAGGAGATCCGCGAGCGGGCTGAGGGGTATGACGACGGCCGCGACCAGGGCCGCGAACACTGCCCCGGCCAGCTGCGGACTGGGGCGGCTGAGCCAGAACGGAGTGCGACGCGTCCGGATCACCATCACGACCAGGATCTGGGTGAACAACGATTCGATGAACCAGCCGGCGTGGAATGCCGGGGCGGCGGCGTTGCTCGTGCCCAGCAGAAGCAGCAACAGGCCGAACGTCGCGTAGTCGAAGATCGACGAGATGGGCCCGAACACGATCATGAATCGCTCTATGGACTGGACGTCCCAGCGCGCCGGCTGGGCTTCGACGTCGGGGTCCACCGTGTCGGTCGGGATGGCGGTCTGCGACGCGTCGTAGATCAGGTTGTTGAGCAGGATCTGGCCCGGCGTCATGGGCAGGAACGGCAGCAGCAGGGCCGCGCCGGCCATGCTGAGCATGTTGCCGAAGTTGGAGCTCGTGCCCATCCGGATGTACTTGAGCGTGTTGGCGAAGGTTCGCCGACCCTCGGTCACGCCCTGGCTGATGGCCGCGAGGCTGGGCTCGAGGAGGATGATGTCCGCCGCGGAACGAGCTACGTCGGTGGCGTTGTCGACGCTGATGCCGACGTCGGCGACGTGCAGGGCCGGGGCGTCGTTGATCCCGTCGCCCATGTAGCCGACCACATGACCGGCTTCCCGTACTGCGTGGATCACCTGCAGCTTCTGGTCCGGGTCCACCCGGGCAAAGATGGTGGTTCGGGTCACTCGCGCCACGAGCGCGGGATGCGTCATCTTGCGCATCTCGTCGCCGGTCAGCACGCCTTCGACGGCCAATCCGACCTGGCCGGCGACGTGGCGGGCGACCAGGTCGTTGTCGCCGGTGATCACTTTGAGGGCGATGCCCTGGCGCGCCAGCTCGGCGATGGTGTCGCCGACGCCCGCTTTGGGTGGATCGCTGAACAGAATCACGCCTTCGAAGGTCAGACCCGTCTCCAGCCGATCCGCGTCGCTCAGATCCGCGGTGCCGGGCGGCGATTCGCCCGCTTCCAGCTCGCCGGGATCGAGTTGCCGCGATGCGACCGCAACGAGTCGGAAGCCGTCCGATGAGGCGCCGTCCACGAGCTTCTGGAGTCGCAGATGCTCGGCCGCGTCGATCGGTCGGGCGCTATGGTCCTCTCGGACCAGCGTGCAGCGCGAGACGACCGACTCCGGCGCGCCCTTGGTCACGAGAAGCGGTGCCTTCCCCTTCTGTCCGACGACGACGCTGAGCAGACGGCGCGTGAAGTCGTATGGCAGCTCGGCCAGTTTCGAGTAGCTCGCGAGGTCGTCCGGCGCCGGGGCGGCGGCAAGGATCGCCGTGTCGAGCGGATTCTCGAAGCTCGCCTGGAAGTGGCTGTTGAGGTAGCCGAGGGTGAGGGCGTGTGAAGCCTCGGCCGCGTCGTCCTTGTCGATGCCGACGGCCCGAACCAGCCCGAGCTTGCCCTCTGTCAGGGTGCCGGTCTTGTCCGTGCAGAACACCGTGACGCTGCCCAGGTTCTGAATCGCCGGCAGCCGTTTGACCAGCACTCCGTGGGCCGCGAGGGCGCGGGCGCCGCGGGTCAGGTTAAGGGTCACGATCGCCGGCAGGAGCTCCGGTGTGAGACCCACCGCGAGCGCGATGGAGAAGAGGAGCGCGTCGAACAGCGGCCGGTCGAGGGCTACGTTGATGGCGAACACGCCGACGACGAGGATGAGGGTCACGCGCGTGATCAGGAAGCCGAAGGCTCGAACGCCCTGTTGGAAGTCGGTCCTCGGCGCCCGCTCCAGGAGCCGGCGGGCGATGGCGCCGTAGCTCGTGTGCGTTCCCGTTGCGGTCACGATCGCCGAGCCGCTGCCGCTCACCACGCTCGTCCCGAAGAACCCGAGGCCGTCGCGATCGTCTTCACGGCCGGGGTCCAGGTCGCCCTGTTTGACCACTTTCAGGGAGGCCGCGGACTCTCCGGTGAGGGACGACTCGTCGATGTAGAGATGGTTCGAGTCGACGATGCGGACGTCGGCAGGCACGATGTCGCCGGCCCCCAGGACGACGAGGTCGCCGCGGACGAGCCACGACACGGGTACGTCCTGGCGGGTGCCGTCTCGAACGACCGTTGCCTTGAGCGCGAGGCGGGCCTGGAGCGCCTCGACCGCGGCCGCCGACCTCGCCTCCTGGACGAAGCCGAGCGCCGCGCTCATCAGGACGATGGCCAGAATGATGCCGGCCTCAACGCGGTCGCCCACGGCCACGCTGACCAGACAGGCCGCCAGAAGGATCAGGACGAGCGGGCTCGCGAATTGCGAGATCAGGATCTGCAGAGGACGGCGGCTGCCTTCACGGCCGACCGCGTTCGGGCCGTCAGTCTTGAGGCGCAGTGCCGCCTCGGCCGAAGTCAGTCCGCCTGGCGCAGGCGCGGTCGAACTGGACTCTGAAGCGGTCGGATCGATCGAGCCTGCCATCGGATGCCGATACTAGCCACTCCCGAGCCGGACCGCCGTTCCCGGCCTTCGCGACGACCTCTGATGGCCCTTGCGCCGGCGGAGGTTGGAGCGCACCGTGAACCGGGAAGGTGCGTGATGGCTGGAGTGGTTCGGAGAACGGTCAAGCGGCAGCCGCGATCGGTCCGAGTGGGAGGGATCGACCGGCAGGCTCTGATGATGTGGCCGAGACTCGGGCGAACGGCCCTTCGGCGTTGTGGCCACGACCCCTGGCGCATCGCCACCCTGATCTCCCACCGAACGAAGATGTCGCGTGAGGCCATCCTGTCCCTCCTGGTGACGCCGTACGTTAGCTCCGACGATGGCGTCATCTGGTTCGGCTGATCTCCGACGAGCACGCGCCAGGTGGCCCTCAGGTCCGAAACGACGCAAGGAGTCCCGGGATGGATGAGCTGATCAGGCACGGCTTCGAGGCGCGAAAGGACTGGAGCGCCTACTACACCACGGCCGTCGAATCGCCGGCGCGCTACCACAACCGGCCGGACTGCGAGGACGGCTCGAAGATCGCGGAGAAGGACCTTCGGGCCGGCACGGACGGGCGGCAGCTCTGCGAGAAGTGCAGGGCAGCTCAAAGGCCTCCCCGGTAGCTCCCCCGGCTAGATAGGCCGCGGCTCGCGAAGCGACTCCTCGTCCGCGACCCGATAGCCGATTCCCGTCTCGGTGGTGAACAGCCGCTCCGCGATCTCGCCCGCCCCGCCCTCGGCGAGCTTCTTGCGCAGCCGACCCACGTATACGTGGACGTAGGCGCTCGCGTCGGAGTACGCGAGGCCCCAGACGGTCCGCAGGATCCGTTCGCGAGTCACCACCCGGCCCTTGTTGGACAGCAGAACCTCGAGGAGCTGGTACTCGTGGGGCGTGAGGCGGACGCGATTTCCCGCCACGAGCACGCTGCGCCGTACCGGGTCCAGCTCGACGGGGCCCAGGCGCAGCTTTCCGTCACCGCTCGCCGCCGCGCCCCCGGCCCGGCGCAGCACGGCCCGGATACGCGCGCTCAGCTCGGCGACGGAGAAAGGCTTGCTCAGGTAGTCGTCGGCGCCCGCGTCCAGGCCGACGATGCGGTCACGCTCTTCTCCTCGGGCCGAGAGGATGATGATCGGAGTGGCCGCCTCGCGGCGAACCCGCCGGATCACCTCGACGCCGTCCCGATCCGGAAGCCCAAGGTCCAGCAGGATCACGTCGGGACGGTCGCCGTCCCAGTGGCGCAAAGCCTCTTCCGCCGTGCCGGCTTCCTCGATCCAGTAGTCGAGCCTGCGCAGGTAGGCGACGAGCGGCCGTCGCGTCGCTTCCTCGTCTTCGACGACCAGGAGTCGGGGCCCGCTGGCGTTCCCGGTGCCGTTCATTGCGTCGGGCTCCTCCTGGGCCTCATCGGGCCGCCGCCCGGGTTTCCTCTGGGACGGCCACGCAGCGCAGGGTTACGACGATCGCCAGCCCGCCGAGATGGCTCTTCTCCGCGCGGACGGAGCCGCCCATCGCGTGGACGAGGCCCGCGACGACGGTCAGCCCGATGCCCATGCCCCGGCCGGAGGGCCTTGCGCCGCGCGGGACCTGGTAGAACTTGTCGAAGAGACGGCCGAGTGCGGACTCCGGCACGCCCTCGCCGTCGTCGGCCACCACGAGCTCAACAGCTTCGCCGCCGGCCGCAACCCTTCCGGACACTTCGATCGCCCGGCCGCCGTACCGGACCGCGTTCTCGAGCAGGTTCGTCAGAACCTGGCTGAGGTAGACCTCGTCGACGAGTACAGCCGGGAGGTCCGGCTCGAACGTCGTGGTCACGGTCTTGTCGGATGGCTTCACCCGCGCAATGGCCGTCGCGGCGATCTCCGGAAGCAGCCGGGCCTCGAGGTCGGGCTTGAGCACGCCGCTCTCGATGCGGCTGAGGTCCAGCAGGTTCCGGACGAGCCTGCCCATCCGCTCCGCCTCGGCGTCGATGATTTCAAACGCGTCGCGCTGCTCGTCCGCGGACCAGCTGACCTGGCGATCGAGCATGCTCCCGGCCGCCGCTCGAATCGTGGCCAGCGGCGTCCGAAGATCGTGCGAGACCGAGTCGAGGAGCGACGTCTTGAGGGCCTCGCTCTCGCGGGCGATCTCCGCGGCCGTTGCCTCGCGAGCCAGACGGTCCCGTATCACGGCCTGGCCCAGCTGGTCGGCCGCCGCCGACAGGATTCGCGTCTCCGCCCGGCCGGGTCCCGGGCTGTCCTTCGCCCTGGCCGCCCACAGTGACCCGAGCGTTTCGCCGGCGACTTCGACCCGAACACGGTGAAGAGCCACGCGCGGCGTTCGGAGCGGGGCCCCCGGCACGTGGGCACGGACCCAGCGCATCTCGCCGTCGGGGGTGCGCTGCAGGACCACCTGCCAGCCGAGGAGCGGTAGAGGCTCCGGGCTGGCCGTGTCGGCGAGGACCCTCTCGTCCGCGGCGGTAGCTCCGAGCCCGAACCAGACCCGGTCCATCGACGTGACCGTTCTGATGCGGGAGACCACGGCGGGAGCGGCTTCGGCCACGGTGCGGGTGGCGGCCAGGATGCCCGTGATCGCGTGCATGTTCTCCGCTTCTCGGGCCCGGTCGGCGGCCTCCTCCGCGCGAGCGGCGAGCGCCGCCGCCATCCGGCCGATGAACACGGAGACGGCCAGCAGCAGGAGCAGGTTGAGCCACTCGTCCGGACTGTTGATCGTGAGCGTGTAGACCGGCTGGACGAAGAGGAAGTCGTAGAGGAGGAATGCGGCGACCGACGTGATGGCCGCGGGCACCGTTCCGTGCCGGACGCCGACGACGATGACGGCCAGGAGGTAGACGGGCGCGGGATAAGTGACGTGGGCGATCGCCCGCAGCAGCGCGATGGCGGCCGTGGCCGCCCCGAGGGACAGCCCGGTGAGGACGAGCGTCCCGGCTACGGTGGAGGCCGCGGGGCGCCGGTAGTGGAGGACGTTCACGTCTCGATGCTAAAGCCCGCCGGGCCCGCTGAACCCCCTTTCGGCCGATCTGTTGAGCGGTTGTTGAGCCCGCGCGGGCGGCCGGGAGCCCGTTCCCTCGTGAGGGGCCGGCCTAGGTTGTGGTCATGACATTCGCGGAAGGCGTGCTTCGGCTCGTCCGGCCAGGCAGAGCGATCGAGCCCGACCGGGAGGTTTCGGATACCCCCGCGCGGACTCTCCCCACCGTCGTTGACGCGGCGGAAGCTTTCGAGATCGAGCGGGGGATCGCGGCGGAAGGCGGCATGGAGGCGATCGACGAATCCGGCGGGGACCCCTCGGCCGGTTCCGATCCTCTTCGGGAGCCCGGTTTCGCCGACCTGGAAGCAGCCGTCGCGCTGGTCGATGCCGGACTGGCCTCTCGAGTCGTCGTCGCCGGCTTCCCCTCGTGGCCCGGTCTGCTGTGGCGGGCCTACCGGCTGGCCGAGGAGGCTAACGTCCTGATCCTGCCGACCGTCGTCCATTCCGGCGGTCGTGTGGACATCGTCGTCACGAGAGAGAAACCGATTGAATGATGTTCGGCCGCTTCACGGTCGAAAGCTGGGGGACAGGCGAGTCGTAGTCGACCGCCCACACGCTCGTTACTTCCGGTACCTCGGCCCGGGCATTCTGGAGGCCAAGCTCGAGGCACAGGCCCCGAGAACGGCCTGGGGCTGGCGGAGGGCGCGGATCAACAGGGTCCTCTTCGGCACGCCGCTGCCGTCCGAGGCCGAGCTGGCCGAACGACTGCCCAAGTGGAAGGCCCTGCCGATCTTCTCGTCCGACGTGATGTCGTCCGTGGCTTACGCCTCGGGCGCGAGCATGTTCATCCTGCTCGGCGCAGGCCGCGATTCCCTCAAGTGGCTGATGCCCATCTCCGTCGTGGTCGTTGCCCTGCTGCTTATCGTGACGTTCAGCTACCGACAGACGATCCGGGCATACCCCAACGGCGGCGGCAGCTACATCGTCGCCCACGCCAACCTGGGCGTCCTCGCGGGGTTGATCGCCGCGGCCTCGCTCCTCACCGACTACGTCCTGACGGTTGCTGTGAGCGTCTCATCCGGCGTCCAGGCGCTCTACTCCGCCTTCCAGCCGCTCGCGCAGTTCAACCTCGAGCTGATCGCGGGTTTCATCCTTCTGATAATGGTGGTCAACCTCCGCGGCCTGCGCGAAAGCGGCACGATCTTCGCCAGCCCGACTTACATCTTCCTGGGCAGCATGCTGGTCATGCTGGGCCTGGGCATCTTCCGGGCCCTGACCGGAACGCTTGGCCAGGTCACGGACGTCACTCCTGCCACCGGCATCGCCCCGACGACCTTCGGGGTGTTCCTGCTGGCCCGGGCCTTCGCCGACGGATGCTCCGCGATGACCGGCACCGAGGCCGTCGCCAACGGCGTACCGGCCTTCAAGCCGGTCGAATGGAAGAACGCGCAGCAGACGATGATCGTCATGGCGACGCTGCTGGGCGTGATGTTCCTGGGCACGAGCTACCTCGCGAGCGCCACGGGCGCCATTCCGACCGGGGACGCCGGCACCGGCGAGACGATCCTGTCGCAGATCAGCCGAACCGTTTTCGGTGGCACGGGCGTGCTGTACTACATCCTGCAGCTCTCCACGATGGGGATCCTGGTCCTCGCGGCGCAGACGAGCTTCGCCGACTTCCCCCGCCTCGCCTCGATCCTCGCCCGCGACGGCTTCTTTCCACGCCAGTTCGCGCTGCGAGGCGAGAGGCTGGCTTTCAACTCCGGGATCATCGCCCTGGCAGCCATATCGATTGGCCTGGCGCTCGCGTTCGGCGGCAACGTCAACGGCCTGATCGGCCTCTACGCGATCGGAGTCTTCACCTCGTTCACCCTGTCGCAGGCCGGCATGGTGAGGCACTGGTTCACCGAGCGCGGAACGGGCTGGCGTCGGAGCGCCGTCATCAACGGCGTGGGCGCCATCACGACGCTCATCGTCGTCACGGTGATCGCCGTGTCGAAGTTCGGCGAGGGCGCCTGGATCGTCCTCGTGATCGTGCCGGTGCTGGTCGCAATCATGATGTTCATCCGCCACGAATACGACCTGGAGGGCCGCGGCCTGGAGGTCCAGCCCGACGTGGTCTTCGGCCCGCCTCACCGCCGCCAGCGAGTGGTCGTGGCCGCTCAAGCCATGAGCCGGGCCGTGGTCCAGGCCGTCAAGGTCGGCGAGACGATGGGCGAAGAGGTCCAGCTGGTCCACGTCACCGTCGATCCGGTCGAAGGCGAGCGTTTTCGGGATCGTGTGGAGCGCCAGCTGCCGGGGGCCAGGGTGGTCCTGGTCGAGTCGCCCTACCGGGCCCTGGTCCGGCCTTTCGTCCGATATCTCGAAGTCTCACAGGCCGAAGACCCCGACCGGCTCACGATCGTCCTCCTGCCGGAGCACCTGCCGCACCACTGGTGGGACCGGATTCTCTACAACCAGAACGTCCATCGGATCAGAGCGGCGCTGGTCGGCCGCAAGGACTTCGTGGTGCTGGACGCGCCGTATCGGCGGGAGGCCTGACCTCAGGTTCCCGATAAGGCCTCGAAGGTCATTCCCGGCCTGGCGATCTCGATGGGCCCGTTGAAGGTGGAGCCCGCCCGCTCGATCGCCTCTTCCTCGCTGAGGCTCGGAGCCAGGTGCGAGAGCACGAGCCGGCTCACGTTGGCGTGCGCCGCGGTCAGCCCGGCGTCCTCCGGCGAGAGATGGACCGACGGGATCTCGATCTCGCTGGCGAAGCACTCCGCCACCAGGACGCGGGCACCCTTGGCGAGGGTCACGAGGTTGTCGCACGGGCCGCTGTCGCCGGTGTAGGCAAGGCGCCGATCGCCGAATCGGGCCGTGAGGCCGAACGCAGGCACGCCGTGCTCCACCGCGCGGGCCTGGATGCGCAGGTCGCCGATCTCGGCGATGCCGCGATCCTTGAGCTCGACAACCTGGAAGAAGTCCTTCATGTGGTGGTCCGAGGCGCTCTTCACGAAGGCCTCGACCCGGCTCGCCCAGCCAACCGGTCCCAGCACCGGGATCTTGCGCATCGGCCGCTCGGAGAACGCGAAGGCGTAGTAGAGGAGCGGCATGTCCGCGAAGTGGTCGGCGTGGAGATGGCTGATCCAGATCGCATGCAGATCCTCGAGCCGGAGGTAGTGCTGGAGCGGCCCCAGCACGCCCCCGCCCACATCCACCAGCACGTTGGCCCCGCCGGCCTGGAGCAGAAAGCCCGTGCACGATTCGTCGGCCGTCGGATACGGCGCGCTCCCGATCGTCGTCCAGCGGATCGGGCCTTCTGGTTTGCCGCGCTTTGCCACCCGTCTCTCTCCCCTGAGTGATTGCCGGAAAGGTAGCAGTGAAGATCGCCGCTGTGAACGGGCTGCGCCATACCCCGAATCGGGTATCGGCCGGCGCGGGCGGCTCGACCCGCGGATCGGCGAGGTTTGGCGTCCAAGGAACCCGCCCTCAACCCGCTCGCATGGTCCTGGTTCATTCGTACGATGCCGATCTATTCGGTTTCCCTCATACTGTTCGCTTGTGAGCGAAGTATCGGCCGAACACAGCAGCAGATCCGACCGACAACGAGAAATCGAGATGGCCCTCGACGGCCTCAGCGAGCTGTGGGACTTGAGCGGCCCGGAGGTTCCGGATTGGGTCGCTCACGAGCTGACGTTCGGTCAGACGCGCCTTCTGTTCCTGCTGAGCAAGCACGGCCCCTCGCCCATCGGCCGCGTCGCCGAGTGGCTGGGAGTGGGCCTCCCGACAGCCAGCGGCGCCATAGACCGGCTGGAACGGCACGGGCTCGTGACGCGACAGCACCGCCTCGACGACCGGCGCGTGGTCCAGTGCGGGCTGACGGACGCGGGCCGCGACCTGATCGACCAGATCTCCGGCATGAGGCTCGAGATGATCCGCCGTTTCCTCGAGGTTCTGGCGGAGCCGGAGCTGACTGAGATGGCCCGCCTGATCACGATCGTGTCCGAGCGGGTGAAGGCACAGTTCACGCCGGGCCAGTCACCGGGCCCTGCCTAAGCCGAGACAACGAGCGAACCGTCACCCGGGGGAGCGAGTCCCAGGAATGCCAACCGGTAGCGAGCCAAGGAGCCTCCAGTGATCCGTCTGACCCAGCTTGCCGTCAGCAAGAGGAGCGTGACCGTCCTAATCACGCTCGCCGCTCTTCTGGCAGGCGTGTTCTCCTGGTCCCAGCTCAAGCAGGAGCTGCTGCCCGACATCCAGTTCCCGTACGTCGTGGTGATCACGCCGATGCCGGGAGCAAGCGCGCAGGACGTGGCCACGCAGGTGACGGAACCTGTCGAGCGGTCCATCGGCAGCGTGGCCCGGTTGACGCACGTGAACTCGAGCTCGGTCAACAGCCTCTCGATCGTGGTCGCCTCGTTCACCTACGGCACGGACGTGAAGGAGACCAAGGCCTCCGTCCAGGCGAACCTGCAGTCCCTGACACTGCCGAGCGGCGCGGAACCCTCGGTGATGTCGCTCGACATCAACGCCCTGCCGCCCATCACGGTTGCCATCCAGGGCACCGGCTCCACGACTCAGGCGGCCCTCAATACCGCCGCCGCCGGCGGCATCGTCCCGGCGCTCCAGAGCATCGACGGCGTGAGCAAGGTGGACATCAGCGGCGCCACCGCCCAGCGCGTCCTCATCGCCCTCGATCCGGTCAAGCTCGCCGAGAGCGGCGTCTCGATCGCCCAGATCCAGGGCGTCATGCAGGCCAACAACCTGATCCTGCCGGCCGGCTCGATGCCAACCGGAACGGTCTCCATCCCGGTTTCCGCGCAGCATCAGATCAAGTCCACGAGCGAGATCGCGAACCTCACGGTTGGCGTGAAGATGCCCGCGGCCGGGTCCGCCGTCACCATCCCGACGCCGGTGACCATCGGTGACGTGGCGACGGTGTCGCTCGTCGAGGCCAATCCCACGGGCTACGCCCAGATCAACGGCGAACCGTCGCTCGTGATCAGCGTGTCGAAGACCTCGGATGCGAACACGGTCGACGTGGTCCAGAAGGTCAAAGACAAGCTCGCCCAGCTCGAGAACCAGAACGGCGCCACCTACTCGGTGACGACGATCGAGGACTTCTCGACGTTCATCATCGAATCGCGCGACAGCCTGGTTCGCGAAGGCGGCCTCGGCGCCCTCTTCGCCGTGCTCACGATCTTCCTCTTCCTCATGAGCCTGCGGTCGACGTTCGTGGCCGCCATCAGCATCCCGGTCTCGATCATGGCCGCCCTGACGCTCATGCTCGTGGCGGGCGTAACGATCAACATCATGACCC
>DAHXON010000072.1 GCA_027364875.1 Chloroflexota bacterium | reverse complement strand
GCCCGCCGGCCGGTCCGCACCGACCTCCCGCGTCGACAACCGCCGCCCGGGCCCCGAGCCGACCTCCCGCGTTGGAGAACCGCCCGCCCTCCGGTCCGAACGACCTCCCGCGTCGACAACCGCCACGGCTACTCCCAGCCGCCAGCCCGGCGGGCGCCACGATGTGTTTTCGCGAGTTGAGTCACTATGTGGGGTACGTGGTGCAAACGAATGCAATGAGCGAGGAGCGCGGGTCTGATGGTTGACGTGGCTGCCAGCGCGGGTCGTTGGGCCGAAGAGCCGATTCGGAAGAATCGGACGGCGGATGCGACGGTCACGATAACCAGGGGCGGAGTCCCGCTGGCCAATCGGCCGGTCACCGTCGCCCAGAAGAGCCACGCCTTCCTGTTCGGTTCGACCGGCTTCCAGTTCCTGCGGAGTGGCACGGAGAGTGGCGGCCTGCGCCTCACCAACATCTCGGCCGATCGAACCGACGAGCAGGCAAAGCTCGCCAGGCTCGAGGAAGAGTGGTTCACGCTCTTCAACTTCGTGACGCTGCCGTTCTACTGGGGCAACTTCGAGCCCGTCCGTGGCAAGCCCGACACTCAGCGGCTGCTGGCCGGCGCGCAGTGGTTCCACGACCGCGGGATTCCAATAAAGGGTCATCCGCTCCTCTGGCACACCGTCCAGCCGGATTGGCTGCTCGACCTCACCACCGACCAGGTCTACGAGGAGGAGCGGAAGCGGATCCTGCGCGAAGTCGGCGGCTTCAAGCACCTGATCCACACCTGGGATGCCATCAATGAAGCCGTGATCATGCCGGTCTTCGACCGCAAGGAGAACGGCATCACCCGCCTCTGCCGCGCGAAGGGCCGGATCGCCACCATCAAGCTGGCCTTCGAGACGGCGCGCGAGGCCGATCCGAGCGCTTTCCTGCTGCTCAACGACTTCGACATGTCTACCGCGTTCGAATGCCTGATCGAAGGCGTGCTGGCTGCCGGGATCAAGGTCGACGCCCTCGGCCTCCAGAGCCACATGCACCAGGGCTACTGGGGCGAGGAGAAGACGCTCGACGTGCTGGAGCGTTTCTCTCGCTACGGCCTGCCGATCCACTTCACGGAAAGCACGATCATGTCCGGCCACCTCATGCCGCCCGAGTACATCGACCTCAACGACTACCAGGTCACCGATTGGCCGACAACCGAGGTCGGGGAGGCACGCCAGGCCGAGGAGATCGTCCGCCACTACAAGACGCTGCTCTCGCACCCGGCGGTCAAGGCGATGACCTATTGGGACATCGCCGACGACGGCTGGCTCCATGCCCCGTCGGGCCTCGTGCGCGCCGACTACACGCCCAAGCCTTCGTTTGAGGCGATGGCGTCCCTGATCAAGGGATCGTGGTGGCTCGCGCCGACGGAGATGGTCACGGACGACGCCGGCCGGATCCGCTTCAACGGCTGGCTCGGCGAGTACGAGGTGACCGCCGACGGCGCGTCGGCCGGCTTCGGCCTCCGCGAGGCCGGCAAGGCAGCCGAGGAAGTGGCCATCCCGCGCTGAGGCGGGACTGGCGTCAACCATCGGACGACGCCCGCGGGGCCGTCTCACCATTTCTAGCGAGCCCCGTTTCGCCGCATCGGCGGACGTTTGCGGTCCGTTTCGCTCGTAGCTTGTGGTCATCGGCCACGCGGCCGAACCAGCAACAAGGGACGGACGATGACAGCCGCCATTCACATTCAAGGCCTGACCAAGGCGTTCGGCCGCGTCCGAGCGGTGGACGGGCTGACGCTCGACGTGCCGACGGGCTCGATCTTCGGGTTCCTCGGCGCAAACGGAGCCGGCAAGACCACGACCCTGCGGATGATCGCCGGGCTGGCCCGGCCGACCGCCGGTTCGATCGAGGTCGCCGGGCACTCCAGCGACGAGGGCACGGCCTACCGCCGCCCGATCGGCTATCTCTGCCAGGAGCCGGCGTTCTACGGCTGGATGAGCGGCCGGGAAGTCCTCCGGTACGCGGCCGGCTTTCATCCGGAGCTCGGCTCCAGGGCGGACGGTGAGGTCGATCGCCTGATCGAGCTCGTTGGCCTCGAGGAGGCGGCCGATCGCCGCTGCAGCGAGTACTCCGGCGGTATGCGGCAGCGCCTCGGCATCGGGGCGGCCCTGATAGGCCGGCCCGAGGTGCTGCTCCTCGACGAGCCGGCCACCGGCCTGGACCCGATCGGCCGCAAGAGCGTCCTCGATCTCATGGAGAGCCTCCGCGAGACGACCACGATCTTCTACTCGACCCACATTCTCGACGACGTCCAGCGGGTCAGCGACCGGGTCGCGGTGGTGGACCACGGCAAGCTGCTCCTGGCCCAGCGCACCGCCGATCTGCTCACGAGCTACTCGCAAAACCGGCTCCGAGTGGAGCTCATCGGCGCCAGCTCCGAAACGGCGCTAAGGCTCGCGGCGATCCCCGGCGTTACGGGAGTGACGGCTCTCGAAGGAAACACGCTCGGCCAGACCGCCGCGGCCTTCGCCGTCACCGTCGCCGACCACTCGGCGGCTCCCGTTCAGGCCGCAATCACGCGCCTCGCCTACAGCGACGGGATGGCCGTCGTGGAGGCCAGGCCAGAGACGCTCGACCTCGAAGAGGTCTTCCTCCGACTCGTCGGCAACCAGGAGATCGCAGCATGACCGCAATCACCATCGACAGGTCCAGGCCGAGGGGACTCGGATCCGCCCGCGAAGCCCTTGCCGGCTTCCGCAACTTCGCCCGCAAGGACCTGGCCGAATGGTTTCGGACCAGGCGCTTCCTCTGGACGACGCTCGCGGCGACGAGCCTCGTGCTGCTGGGCGTCCTCGCCTCGAGGATCGCTCATACCCTCGACAGCTCGATCGTCGTGACTCTCGACGCCAGCGAGAACATGCGGACCGCCGGCTGGGAGACCCTGCTGCCGATCTTCGCGGTCTTCTCGACGATGGGAATCGTCGTCGCGGAGCGCGAGAACCGGACCCTGGCCTGGTCGCTCTCCATGCCGCTCACCAGGCTCTCCGTGCTCGCGTCCAAGCTGTTGACCAGCCTTCTGGCGCTGGCCGTCGGGGCGGTCCTGATCCCGGAAGTCGTCGCCCTCGCCGGGGCTCGCCTGGCCTACGGCGACTTCCCGAGCGCCGACTCGATCATCTGGCCGGCGGTGGCCGGCTGCTCACTGGCTCTGCTCCTGATCTGCCTCAACCTGGCCTCGAGCGTCTTCTTCAAGAGCCAGCGCGCCGTGGTCGGCATCGCCCTGTCCGTGGGCATGATCATCCCCGGGCTCGTGGCCGCCTTCTGGCCGGCCGCGGTTCCGTGGTGGCCGATCTCGATGAGCGACTGGGTTACGGCGTTCGGAGCCGGCAAGCCGCTTCAGTCGATCACCCCGGTCGTCTGGCTCATGGCGGTGGTCGTGTCCCTGGTCGCCGCGAAGGTCCGGTTCGATCGGGACGAGCTCTAGCACGATGGACCGCCGGACTGGCCGAAACACGGTGCGGCGAGCGGGTGGCCACGTTACTCTCGGTAGCGTGGCCACCCAATTCGATTCGGAAAGCGCGGCAGACCGGGGCGAGGGTGGGCGTCTGGCCGCCCTCCGCCTCCGGCTGGATCCACATCGCCTGAGTCTGGCCGCCTTGCGGCCTTCATCATGGCGGGACCTGGCGCTCTGCCTGTTCGTGTCCGCCATCTGGCTCGTCGAGATCGCGTCGGCGGCCGACAAGACGGTCACACCCGATCGACTGGCCGGCGTGATCGTCGGTTCGGTCCCCTTCGTCGCCATCGCCTGGCGGCCGCAGCTCGGGCAAAAGCTGCTCGTGATCTCGGGCATCTGCTGGTTGTCGGCCACGGCGCTGCGCGTATCCGCGCCGGACGACGTGGTCCTGATGATCGGGATCTACACGGTAGCGACCCAGGCCTCGTGGCGGCGGATCCTCGAGAGCTGCCTGTTCACGCTCGGAGTGGCCGTTGTCGTCGCCCTGGTGGGAGCGACGTGGAAGGACATCGGCTCGGCGCTTGCGTTCGCCGCGGCCTGGACGGCGAGCCTGACGGTTCTGGTGGTGCTAGGCCGCTGGATCGCCCGCCGGCGGCAGCTCATCCAATCGCTGGTGGATCGCAATCTCAACCTCGAGCGGGCCCGCCAGCAGCTCGAGGCCGAGCGCGACGAGATGGCTCGCCAGGCAGTCGCAGTCGAGCGCGCCCGCCTCGCCCGGGAGCTCCACGACGTGGTCGCACACCACGTCAGCGTCATGGTCATCCAGGCCGGCGCCGCCCAGGCGAGCTTGCCGCCCGATGCGAAAGCCGCTTCGCAGTCGCTCGAGGCCATCCGCGAGACGGGTCGCGAGGCGCTCGCCGAGATGCGTCGGATGCTGGGCCTGCTTCGGTCCCAGGAAGCGGCCGCCGGGGGCGCCGGAACGGAGGGAGGTCTCGCGCCGCAGCCGGGCCTCGCCGATCTGGCCGCCCTTTGCGATCGGACGCGAGAGGCCGGAGTGAGCGTCACGACCGAGATCGAGGGCGAGGCGCGGCGGCTGCCCGCCGGGGTCGACCTGTCGATCTACCGGGTCGTTCAGGAGGCGCTGACCAATGCCCTGCGACACGGAGGCCCGGGCACGCGGGCCCGCCTGCGCCTGGTCTACGCGCCCGCGATGCTGACGGTCGAAGTCACCGACGACGGCCGGGGAAAGCCCGCGGTGGGCTCGGTCGAACGGTCGCGGCAAACCGTTGGACATGGGTTGGTCGGCATGCGCGAGCGAGTGATCCTGTTCGGCGGCAGGCTGGAGGCGGGACCGCTGCCGGGCGGCGGATTCCGAGTCCTGGCCCTCTTCCCGCTGGAGCCGGCGGAGGCCGGTTCAGCCGGCACCGCCGGTTCAGCCGGTGCCGCCGGTTCGGCCCTGCCCGACGGTTCCGCCGCGCCCGCCGGTGCCGCGTCGTCCGCCCCGGTTAACCCACAAGGAGGAGCTTCTTGAGCACCCGGGTTCTTCTGGTGGACGATCAGGCCCTCGTTCGCGGCGGCTTGAAGATGATCGTCGACGCCCAGCCGGATCTCACCGTCGTGGGCGAGGCGGCGGACGGGCGCGAGGCGATCGAAGCGTTCCACAGACTCAAGCCGGACGTGGTCGTGATGGACATCAGGATGCCGAACCTGGACGGTGTCGAGGCCACCCGGCGGCTGGCCGGACCGCAGTCGCCCTATGGGGCCCGAGTGCTCGTCCTCACCACCTTCGACCTGGACGAGTACGTCTACGAGGCACTTCGAGCGGGTGCGAGCGGTTTCATGCTCAAGGACGCCCCGCCGGCGGAGCTGTGTGCGGCCATACGGGTTGTGGCCGCGGGCGACGCCCTTCTGGCGCCGTCGATCACGCGCCGACTCATCGGCGCCTTCGTCGCCAAGGCCCCTAGGCCGCGGGCGGCAGGCGCGCTGGACCAGCTGACCGAGCGCGAGCTCGAAGTCCTCAAGCTGGTGGCGTGGGGATACTCCAACGCCCAGATCGCGGAGGTACTGGTGGTCGGCGAGACGACGGTGAAGACCCACGTGGCCCGAGTATTGGGCAAGCTCGAGCTGCAGAACCGGGTCCAGGCCGCGATCCTGGCCTACGAATCCGGCCTGGTGGAATTGGGCTCCCGCGAACCGGCGTAGGCGATGGCTGCGAGAAGACTGTGACGAGCTGGCACTGGTCCGAAGACGCGTTGCCGCCTGTGTCGTTTTGCGTCCATGCCCTCGTCCTGGACGGCCTGCGGGTGCCGCCGTTCGATCGGCATGCGGACGGGGACGGTCGCTTGCGGGACCTGGGTCTCGACGCGGCGACGTGGCGTGCCTGGGTCGCCGCGGTGCTGGAACAACGGGCGATCGCGGGCGACTACGCACGAACGTTGGCGACGCCGGACGCGCGAGGACCTTTGCTCGAACGAGTTCGCGCGGCTGGCGAGGTCCTCCGCGCGCCCGGATCGTTCTGCCCTGCTTCCCAGGAGCTCCGGGCCCGGCTCAACGAGCTCTTCGCCGACTACGCGCCCGCCGGCGAGGAGTGGAAGCGACGGATGTCCGAAGCGTCGCGCCTCCACGGGTCCGGCAGTCAGCAGCGCGCGCTCTGGAAGGCGCTGACTCCCTTCCATGATCGCCTCGCGACGCTCTCGGTGTTCCTGGTCGAGTACGACGTGCCGGCGGTGATGCCACTGCCGCCGACGTCGTGCCTCATCGCTCCGTACGCCGAGCCCGAGGGCTTTGGCCGTCAGGTGGTCGCCGCCGCCACCGCGCTAGCGATAACCGGGTGATGGCACCCGTCCTGACCCCGTCCCGGATCGGGCAACGGCGGCGTCATTCCTGACAGGTTCCGGCAGGGGTGGGCGATACCCTGCGCGAGCCTGAGAGCGTGCGGCCGACCGAACGCGGTGCGGACCGGGGCACCCGAGCAAGAACGCCCGTTCTAAAACGCGCGCCGAAGGTATACTTCACGCACCGCTGCCGAGGTTGAAGTGCCCGATTTCAAGCTCGTCGCCGACTTCAAACCCACCGGCGACCAGCCCGACGCCATCGAACGTCTCACCCAAGGCCTGGCCAAAGGGCTCCGGCATCAGACGATGCTGGGGGTCACGGGCTCGGGAAAGACCTTCTCGATCGCCAACGTCATCGCCAGCCACCAGAAGCCCACCCTGGTGCTGGCCCACAACAAGACGCTGGCGGCTCAGCTGTACTCCGAGTTCCGGGAGTTCTTCCCGGAGAACGCCGTCGAGTACTTCGTGAGCTACTTCGACTACTACCAGCCCGAGGCGTACCTGCCGCGGTCGGACACCTACATCGAGAAGGATTCGAGCCGCAACGACGAGATCGACAAGCTTCGCCACGCCGCCACCAAGGCGCTGTTCGAGCGGCGGGACGTGATCATCGTCGCGAGCGTGAGCTGCATCTACGGCCTGGGCGCGCCCGTGGACTACGGCGCCACGATTCTTCGGCTGCGCGTCGGCGGGCAGTACCGCCGCGACGCCGTCCTGCGGCATCTCGTCGATCTCCAGTACCAGCGCAACGACCAGTCGCTCACGCGTGCCCGCTTCCGGGTCAGGGGCGACACGCTGGAGATGATCCCGGCGGCGGAGGACCAGCTCGTCCGCGTGGAGTTCTTCGGCGACGAAGTGGAGCGCATCACCGAGCTCGATCCGCTGACCGGCGAGCTCCTGGCGGAGCGCAAGGACCTCAACGTCTACCCGGCCACCCACTACGTCACGCCGGCCGACAAGCTGATGCTGGCCGTCAAATCGATCGGCGAGGAGATGGAGGTCCGGGTCGCCGAGCTGGAGTCGCAGGGGCGCGAGCTCGAAGCGGCGCGCCTCAAGCAGCGCACCACCTTCGATCTCGAGATGATGCGCGAGCTCGGCTACTGCACCGGCATCGAGAACTACAGCCGGCATCTTTCCGGTCGGGAGCCGGGCAGCCGCCCGTGGACCCTGCTCGACTATTTCCCGCCGGACTGGCTCCTCGTCGTGGACGAGAGCCACATGTCCATCCCACAGGTGGTGGGCATGTACAAGAACGACCGGACCCGCAAGGAGATCCTGGTCGACTTCGGCTTCCGCCTGCCGTCCGCCCTGGACAACCGCCCGCTGACCTTCGAGGAGTTCGAGGCGAGCGTCAACCAGGCGATCTACATGAGCGCGACGCCCGGACCGTACGAGCTCGAGCGGAGCGACCAGGTCGTCGAGCAGCTCCTCCGACCGACCGGAGTCGTGGACCCGCAGATCACCGTCAAACCCACCGAGGGCCAGATAGACGATCTGCTCGAGCTGATCCGGGGCCGAGTGGAGCGCGGTGAGCGCGCCATCGTCACGACACTGACCAAGAAGATGGCCGAGGACCTGGCGGACTACCTCCACGAGCTAGGCGTCAAGGTCCAGTACCTGCACTCCGAGGTGGACACGCTGGAGCGGGTCCAGATCCTGCGCGACCTGCGCCTGGGCGTCTACGACGTGATCGTCGGCATCAACCTCCTGCGCGAAGGCATCGACCTGCCCGAGGTCACGCTCGTCGCGATTCTGGACGCGGACAAGGAGGGTTTCCTGCGGAGCGCCTGGTCGCTGGTCCAGATGATCGGCCGCGCCGCGCGGAACATCGGCGGCGAAGTGGTGATGTACGCCGACCACATGACCGACTCGATGAAGGCGGCCATCGGCGAGACGAACCGGCGGCGGTCCGTCCAGGAGAGGTACAACGCCGAGCACGGGATCGTGCCCACGACGATCATCAAGGGCATCCGCGACATCAACGACAGGCTGCGCGCGGTCGCGGAGGCCCACGGCGGCTACTCGGGTGACTGGGAGCCGGGCGGCGGGCGCGATCTGTCCGAGATGGCCCGCGACCAGGTCGAGAAGCTCGTCTCGCAGATGGAGGCCGAGATGCGCCAGGCCGCCCGCGAGCTAGAGTTCGAGCGGGCTGCGGCCCTGCGCGACGAGGTGCAGGAGATTCGGCTGCGGATCCTCGAGGAGGATGCGTCGGTGGCCGTGGCGAGGTCCGCCGAGAAAGCGGCCAGAGCGGGCTCCGGCGGCGAGGATCGCGGCGCCTTCAAGGCCCCGGCGCGATCGGGAAGAGTCATCAAGCCGGTTCGTGACACCCGCAGGCGCGAGGCGGCGGCCGCCGGCGTGGGGAGTCGCGGCGGCGATGGGCCGGATGTCACGTCGGTTCTCGAGGTCACCGAAGTTCGAGTCCTGCCCGCCGAGGAAGGCTTCGACGAGGCCGTTTCGGTCGAGGAAGCCGCCGCCGCCACGGCGTCGGATTGGCTGCCGGGCATCCGCGACGAGCACGAGGACGACGGCTGGTCGGCCAAGTGGCTGGACCGGCCCACGTGGGACCACACGGTCACCCCCAACGTCATCAAGCGCACGGGAGCCCGACCGCCCGGCCGGCGCCGAAGGTAGGCGACGGCGGGCCGAAGGCGGCCACTGGTAGCGGCTGGAGGCCGAAAGTGGCCGCGGGTGGCCGCTGGAGCCGCCCGGCTAACTCTCGGCGGTGCGGCTTGCCGTATCGGTCCCCGTCGCGGGTTCGGCCGCCGGCACGCCCGCCAGCGCGCGAGGACTCAGGATCACCAGGACGATCATCAGCGCGAGCAGGATCAGCAGAGAGCCGCGCAGCGTGAACGCGTGGCCCAGCGTGCCGATGATGGGCGGCCCGATCATGCCCCCGGCGTAGCCCATCGTAGAGACGGCCGCGATGCCGATGGACGACGGGACTCCCGGCTGCGTGCCGCCCGCCCGGAAGTAGCTCGGGACCACGCCCGCGAGCCCCAAGCCGATCAGGGCGAAGCCGAGGATGGCCAGCGGCAGCATCCGCGGACCGAGCACGAAGACCAGCCCCACGGCTGCCATGGCCGATCCGCCGGCGACGAGCCGCGGTGTGCCTATCGCGAGCGTCAGCCGGTCGCCGACCAGGCGCGATATGGCCATGCAGCCGGTGAACGTCGTGACGCCGAGGCCTGCCAGCCCGGCGTCGACGCCCATGTCGCGGGTCAGGTACATGCCGCTCCAGTCCGTGGCGGACGTCTCGGCGAGGAGCCCGGCCGCGCACAGCCCTCCGATCAGCAGGAGACGGCCGCCGGGCAGCTGGAAGAACGGACCTTCGCCGGTGTGGCGGTCGTGGATGAGCGTCCGCGTCATGGCCAGCGCGGCCAGCGCCATGACGGCGGCAACTCCGAGGAATTCCTGGACCACGGGGATGCCCAAAGCCGCCGACTGGGTGCTGATCAGCGCGCCCAGGAAGGCGCCGACGCTCCACATGGCGTGGAGCCGGGAGATGATCGGGCCCGCCCCCGCCCGCTCGACCGCGATCCCGTTGGCGTTCATCGATACGTCCATCGTGCCCTGGGCGATGCCGAAGAAGAAAAGCGCCACGGCCAGGCTCGTGAAATCCCAGGCCGAAGCGACGAGCGGCAGCGCCAGGCCGCAACCCAGGGTCGCCATGGGCGCGGTCACGTGGGAGCCGAACCTGCCGCCCAGCCAGCCACCGATCGGCATGGTCAGGACGGCGCCGATCGTCGGGCCGAGCAGGGCAAAGCCGAGGCCGGCCTCGTCGAGGTGCGTCTGGGCGGCGATCATCGGAATGCGCGCGACCCAGGCGCCGATCATGATCCCGTTGGCCAGGAAGATGGAGGCGGCCGCGATGAAGTGCAGCCGGAGGGATCTGGGCATCAGGACGCGGCCGACGTTCGGAGGGCACGACGGCCCGAGAATGTAAGGACGACCAGGAGCACCAGGACGATGGCCAGCGAGACGCGGAGGGAGGCGGCCTGGGCAACGCTGCCGATGACCGCCGGGCCCATCAGCCCGCCCGCGTAGCCCATCGTTGAGACGGCGGCGATGCCGACGGAAGCGGCGACTCCCGGCTGCGAACCGGCGGCCCTGAACAGCGTCGGTACCACGGCGGCCAGGCCCATGCCCATCAGCCCGAAGCCCACGATCGCGACCGCGGGCACCTGGACGCTGAGGGCCAGGCCCAGGCCCAGAGCGGCAAGGACGGCGCCGCCGCTGACCAGTCGAGCGGCCCCGAGCATCACGCTGAGCTTGTCGCCGGCCAGGCGGGCCATCGCCATGCAGCCCGTGAAGGCCGTGACGGCCAGGCCGGCCGTTCCTTCCGATGCGGACATCGAGTGCTGCAGGTACACCCCGCTCCAGTCGCTCGCGGAGCCCTCGGCCATGAGACCGACGAGGGCAAGCGCGCCCAGCAGAACGAGCGGCCCGCTCGGGCGCCGGAAACCGCTCGTTTCGGCGTGCTTGTCCGGAAGCATCAGCAGCCGCAGCCCGACGCAGGCGACCAGCAGGAAGACGGCTTCGACGCTGAACTCGAGGAAGGTTCCGATGCCGGCGGCCGCCGCCCAGGAGCTGATGAGCGCCCCGATGAATGCCCCGATGCTCCAGCTGCCGTGGAGACGCGACATCACCGGCCCGGATCCCGCATGCTCGACGGCAACCCCGTTGGCGTTCATGCAGACGTCCATCGTGCCCTGGCACATGCCGAAGAAAAGCAGGCTGACGGTCAGGCTGGCGTAGTTCCAGGCGCCGCCCATGAACGGCAGCATCATGGAGCAGCCGGCCAGCGCCAGCGGCGTCATGACATGTGTCCCGAACCGGCTGCCCAGCCAGCCGCCGAACGTCATCGTCAGGACGGCCCCGATCGAGGCGCCGAGGAGCGCGAAGCCGAGGCCGGCGTCGTCGAGGCCGGTCTGCATCTTGATCGCGGGGATCCGGGCAGCCCAGATGCCGAACGAAAGGCCGTTGAGGGCGAAGGCGGATGCGACCGCGAGGGTCTGCAGGCGGAGGGTCGGCTGGCGGCTCAAGGCAGGCTCTGAGTGGCGGGCGAGGTGGACGACGTGGCTCCACCTCGACGCTCGGGTTGCGGCGCGGAGTGCCTCGATCGAGTCGAGATGATCGCACAGAGTCCCGGGCGGCGTCGCCACAACGGGGGCGTTTCGAGAGTCGCATGGCCCACGCCGCGGATTGTTGGCGCGTTATGGATTTACACGGCCTCGGTACACTAGCCGGGTTCCGGGCCACCTCGAAGAATGGTCCTGAGAAGCCGACCGTGGTGCTCCGGCCCGCAAGATAGTGTAGGTGAGTTTGAAGGCTGCCCTCGGAGGACGACACATTGACTTCCGCCGGCACGTTTCGGGCGGGATCCTGATCCTCGGTGTGGTCGTCATTCTCGCCGGCGTCGCCCTCGCGAGCGCGCGATGGCCGGTTGCCTCCGCGCCGAGCGCCACTCCATCGCCGGTCCCGCAGCGGTCGTCGGACCTGGCGGCGCTCGAGTCTCCGGCCAATCCGAGCCCGGCCGGAACGGCCACGCCCTCGCTCTAGCCCCCGACCCCGTCACCCAGCCCATCTTCGTCGCCCTTCGCGCCGATCAAGGCCACGACCTGCGATCCGGCGCTGGTCCCGTCGGCCACTTTCGTTCCGTCGCCGACGGCGGGCCCCGCCAGGAACTCCGTCCTCCACGTGCCGATCCTGATGTACCACCGGATCGTGCCGTACGCTCAGGCGACGGACGCTCGCTTCGGCCTGGTCGTCCCGCCCGAGACCTTCGCCGCTCAGCTCGACGCGCTGCGGTCGGCAGGGTGGCGGACGATCACGGTTTCGCAGCTGGCCGACTACGTCGCCGCCGGGTCGAGCCCGCCGCCCAGGACGTTCGTGATCACCATCGACGACGGATGGTCCGACGGCTACACGTACGCCCTCCCGATCCTCCAGGCCCATGGCTACGTGGCCACCTACTACGTCATCGCCGGCCGGATCAACTACGGAAGCTTCCTCAAGGTCTACGAGCTCCGGGCCATCGTCGCGGCCGGCAACGAGGTGGGGGACCACACGATGGACCACGTCGGCCTGGCGTCGGATTCGGGCAGCCGGCTCGCCTACGAGATCGACGGCGCGGCCGCTACCATCGCCTTGGCCACCGGTCAGTGGCCGCAGACCCTGGCATATCCCTCCGGGAACTTCAACCAGCGGGCGGAGCAAGGCGTCGCGGCCTGCGCGCCCATGAAGATGGCCGTCGTCGAGGGCGACGGAACCTACGAGAGCTGGGACAACCGATTCGCCATCCCGCGGGTCAAGGTCTCCGCCGGAACCCGGCCGGCCACGCTGCTCATGTGGGTCTCGAATCCGTGGCCGCCAGCCTGGGCAACACCGCGGCCTGCCAAATAGCCCCGCCGCCGAGCCTCAGCCGAAGCCGAGTGAGTAGGACAGCGCGACCAGCACGCCGGCCGCGGCGACGCCGACGAGCAGGAACCTGGTCCGCCACACGAGGACGACGCACAACGCCACGGCAACCGGCATCACGCCGAGCTCCAGGTGCGGGGGCGAATCCGGCGACAGCAGGCTGCCCGTGGCCGCGAGCGCGGCGAGAGCCGCCGGCCCGGCAAGCCGCAAGTACGTGACCGCCCACTTCGGCAGGCGCTCCAGGCCCGGGGCGAGCATCGGCAGGGCGCGCGACGGGTACGTGACGGCCCACATGATCAGGGCCACGGGAACGAGGGCAATCCCGAAGGTCATGGTCGAGGTCTCATGGCAGTCCCGCAGTCGCGGATGGCTCGGGCTCTTCCGGTTCGCTCGATTCTTCGTGCTCGGAAGGAGGGACCATCAGCCCGAAGACGGGCCCGAGGACGGCGCCGGCAACCAGTCCCACCGACGCCCCGCCTGCCAGGCCCGCGATCACCGCGACCACCACGGCTCCCATCGCCGCGGCGACGTCGCGGCGGCCCGTGACCATTCCGAGCGAGAGACCGGCCATCGCGGCCGGGAAGGCGACGTCGAGGCCGAGCCGGTGAGTGTCCACGGCGCCGGCGACGACATAGCCAATGGTCGAGCCGACCTGCCAGGGGATGAAGATCGCCATGGAGGCGATCCAGTAGCCGCGCCGGTCGAACCCGCGAATCCTGCGGAAATGGGCCAGGGATAGCGCGAAGGTCTCGTCCGTAAGGAAGTGGGCCATCAGGGCGCGCTCCCGTCGAGGCCGCCCGCTCACGTACGGACCGAGCGCCGCCGAGTAGAGGAGATGGCGGGCATTCACCAGCGCGACGACGCCCGCGATCGCGAGCCACGAGGCCCCGTCCTTCACCAGCCCTGCGGCCGCGAACTGGGCCCCGCCGGCGAATGCGATCGCGGAGTTGGCCATCACGTCGAGCAGGGAGTAGTGCGCCTGCAGCGCTGTCAACCCGAAGACGAGGCCGACCGGCATGGCATACGCCGCGATGGCCAGGCCATCACGGAGCATCTGGTTCCGCGATCTCGCGACTTCGTCCGCGCCGACAGAAGGCGCGGTGGCCCCGATCATCGGATGGAGGTCTCCCGTTTCGACGGCTGACCCGGCCCTCCAGGAGAGGAGCCGGTCCTGCGATCCTACCGGACCGTGGCCTCTGGCGCGGTCTATGCTGCGCCCGACCAGGGTGGCGGACCTACCGGAGGGTGCGGAGATGAACCCGAATTTGGATCACATCTCGCCGGTCGCGGAAGCTTCTCCGGACGCGGCGCCGGAGTCGGCGTCGGCCGTCGCGCTCGGCCGCCTAGCGGCCGGAAACGCCCGGTTGGCGGCGGCGATCGAGGCGGCGGAGGACCCGAGGGCGGCTCTCTCGGCCTTCGCCAGGGCGGATCCGTACGCCGTGATTCTCGGCTGCTCGGACAGCCGGGTGCCCCCGGAGATCGTCTTCGACGAGACCGTCGGGCAGCTCTTCGTCGTCCGCGTGGCTTCGGGCGTGGCGGGACCCAACGAGATCGGCTCCATCGAGTACGCCCTGGCCCGCTGGGGCTGCCCCGTTCTCGTGGTTCTGGGCCACACCCAGTGCGGCGGCATCGCGGCCGCCCTCGACAAGCTTCCGCCCGGAGCCGAACCGCCGTTCGACGCCAGGGGCTCCATGCATCTGGGCTCGCTGCTGTCCGGGATCCGGTCGGGGCTCGGCCCCACCGCGGCCATCTCCGCGTCCTCGGATCCGTGGCGGGCGGCCGCGGAGCAGAACGTCCGGCGGACCGTGGAGCTGCTCCTCAACTGGTCCGAACCGATCCGCCGGCGCGTAACCGAGGGCCGCCTGGCGGTCGTCGGCGCCGTTTACGAGGTGGAGTCGGCGCAGGTCAGGTTCCTCGACGGCTAAGCCCCGAACGGCGTCCCGAACGGCGAGTCCGACGCGCGCTCGCTAGAGTTCGGCGTGTCTAGCAGGCGGGGGCAGGGACCGTGGACGGGAGATCGACTTGGACAAGCCGGCATTCGTGACCCGCGACGGCGTCCGTTACGCCGCGATCTACGACGTCGACCGTCTCGAGCCGTTTCTGATGCATCTCGCCGGCAACTCCGACGTCTGGGTCTTCGCCGGAAGTAACTCGCCCTTCACCGCCGGGCGAGTCGATCCGGACACGGCGCTATTCCCTTACGTGACCGCAGACAAGCTCCTGCGCCACAACGACACGAGCGGCGCCATGACGCTCATGCGCGTCCGGCGCGGCGCCGCGAGAGGCTTCTGGCAGCCGTGGGCCGCCGACCGCGCCGAGGGCATAAGCCGCAACCTCTTCAAGCGTGTCGACTCGACGGAGATCGTCTTCGAGGAGATAAACGAGCCACTCGGGCTGCGCTTTGCCTGGTCGCTGACCACGTGCGACGAGTTCGGGCTGGTCCGGCAGGCGACGCTGGAGAATCTGAGCGCGGAGCCGGCCGAGGTGGAGTACCTCGACGGCTGGCACGAGCTGGTACCGCCCGGCATCGGCACCGCGTTGTGGGATCGCTTCAGCTACCTGGCCGCTGCCTATGCCCGTGCGGAAGCCGCGCCGGATGTGCCGCTCGCCGTGTACAGCCTCAACGCCGCGATCACCGACCATCCCGAGGCCAACGAGTCGCTGCGGTCGGCGTGCGCCTGGTCGATCGGACACGGCCGACCGAAGATCGTCCTGAGCGAACGCCAGGCGGCCCGCTGGCGCGCGGGTGCCGCGACCCCGCCTGAGCTTTCGATTCGCGGCGAGATCGGCGCTTACCTGGTCGCCGACGAGACGGTCCTGGAGCCAGACGGGCGCCGCTCCTGGTTCGCGGTTGCCGACACGAACCTCGACCAGGCGGCGGTGGCCGACCTGCGCGAGCGCCTGCGGAAGCCCGAGACTCTCGAGCGCGAGCTCATGGCCGCCATCGAGGCCGACCGCCGCGGCCTGCGCGGCCGGATCGCCGGCGCGGACGCGATCCAGCGGACCGGCGACGAGACCGCGTCCGTTCACCACTACGCCAACGTCCTCTTCAACTCGATGCGCGGCGGAACGTTCCCGGACTCGTATCGGTTCCCGTCCGAGGATCTCCGCCGCTACCTCCGGACTCACAACCGGGCCGTCCATGAGCGCCACCGCGCGTGGCTCGAGGCCCTGCCGGCCGACCTGGAGCTGGATGGCTTCCGTCGCGAGGTGGCAGCACGCGCAGATCGCCAGCTAGCCCGCCTCGTCGACGCCTACCTGCCGATCACCTTCAGCCGCCGCCACGGCGACCCCAGCCGGCCCTGGAACCGCTTCGCCATCCGTCTGAAGGACGAGCTCGGCGAGCCAATCCTCGGCTACGAGGGCAACTGGCGCGACATCTTCCAGAACTGGGAGACGGTCTGCCGGAGCTTTCCGGGCTGGCTCGACTCGGTGATATCGGTCTTCCTCAACGCCTCGACCGCCGACGGCTACAACCCATACCGAGTCACCAAGAACGGCATCGACTGGGAAGTTCCCAACCCGAGCGACCCCTGGGCTTCGATCGGCTACTGGGGCGACCACCAGCTGGTCTACCTTGCCCGGCTGCTGGAAAGCCAGGAGGCATTCTTCCCCGGAACCCTGCGCGCCGGTCTCGCCGACGAGCGGTACGCCTCGGTGCGCGTTCCGTACCGGATCGCGGGGCTCGAGGCGATGCTGCGCGACCCGCACCACACGATCGACTTCGACGAGGAGCTGCATCACGTCCTGCTCGCCCGGGCCGCCGAGCACGGCGCCGACGCGAAGCTGGTTGCCGGTCCGGACGGCGAGCCGCTGCTGGTTTCACTCGCCGAGAAGCTGCTCCTGCCGATCCTGGTCAAGCTGACCAACTTCGTGCCCGAGGGCGGCGCCTGGCTGAACACCCAGCGGCCGGAGTGGAACGACGCCAACAACGCCCTGGCGGGCTGGGGCCTGTCGATGATCACGGTGGCCTACGCGCGGCGCTATCTCGCGCTGATAGACCGGTTGCTGGCCGGCGGGCCGGCCTTCAGGTTGTCCGAACCGGTTGCACGGCTGCTCCGAGAGGTGACCGAGATCTTCCGCGCGGCCCCGCCCGCATTCGACGACCGATCGCGCCATCACATGCTGATGGAGCTCGGCAGGGCAGGGGAGCGCCACCGCCGGGCCGTCTATTCGGCTCCGTCCGTCCCTTCGGTCGAATCGTCCGTCGTCTCCGTTCACGACCTGGCGGGCGCCGTGTTGCCCGTCCTGGATGCGTCGATCCGGGGTGCCCGTCGCGAGGACGGCCTCTATGACGGCTACAACGTCCTCGAAGTCGACGGCGAGTCGGCGCGCGTCCGCCATCTCTACCCGATGCTCGAGGGTCAGGTCGCGATCATGAGCTCGGGCGTGCTGACGCCTGCCGAATCGCTCGAAGTCGTCCGGGCGCTCCGGGCCAGCGCGCTCTATCGGGCGGACCAGAAGAGCTACCTGCTGTACCCGGACCTGGATCTGCCGTCGCTGTTCGAGAAGAATCTCCTGCCGGCGCCGCCGCCGATCCGCGACCCGCGACTCTTCACGCCGGATCGCGAGGGCGGCTGGCACTTCCGCGCGGATCTCCGAAACGCCGCGGACGTTGCGGCCCGGCTGGAAGCGCTGGACGTTCCGGCCGGGACACGTCGTGAGGTCCTGGATCTCTGGGAGCGGACGTTCCACCACTCCGAGTTCACGGGCCGGAGCCGGACGTTCTTCATGTTCGAGGGCCTGGGCAGCATCTACTGGCACATGGTCGCGAAACTGCTGCTTGCCGTTCAGGAAACCTTCGAGGCGGTGGACGCCGAGCGGGAGCCCGAGCTGGCGGCCGGACTTGCCGGCGCCTACGACGAGATTCGCGACGGCCTCGGCTTCCGCAAGACGGCGGACGAGTTCGGCGCATTCCCGACCGACCCGTACTCGCACACGCCGCGTCATCGAAAGGCCCAGCAGCCCGTCATGC
>DAHXON010000071.1 GCA_027364875.1 Chloroflexota bacterium | reverse complement strand
GACGACATTGATCCCGCGCCGCCGGCTGGACGCCCGATCGCTGGTCGCGCTCGCGCACCCGCTCCGCATCCGGATCCGCGACCTGCTGCGGCGCGAGGGACCGGCCAACGCCAGCCAGCTCGCGCGTGAGTTCGGCGAGACCAGTGGCGCAACGAGCTACCACCTCCGAATGCTCGCCCGTCATGGCTTCGTGGAACCGGACCCGGATCGCGGCGTCGGCCGAGAGCGCTGGTGGCGGGCCACCCCGGAGGTCCTGCAGATATACCCTTCGGAATTCGTCGACGACGCAACCGCGAGTGAGGCGCTTCGAGTGGTGGACAGTGAGCGGATGCGCATGGCGCAGGAGCGCCTGGAGACGTGGCTCGCCCATCGCGCGCAGTGGAGCGGACCCTGGCGCGACGCCGCCGAGAACTCCGTCTTCGGGCTGCGCCTCAGCCCCGAACAGATGCGGGCCTTCGCGGACGAGATGATCGCCATCGTGGACACGTACCTGGCCGCCGAGCCCGGGCCGGGGGCCGCGAGTGTCGAGCTCCAGCTCAACCTCTTCCCGACCGGGACGCGGGCGTGACCGCATCGAGCGGCCCGGCGGCTCCGAAGACGAGACGCGACGTTCTGGGACTCCTCCGCCAGGTCGACTTCCGCCGTCTGTGGATCGGCGAAACCATCAGCCAGTTCGGCTCGCAGGTGAGCCTGCTGGCTATTCCGTTCATAGCCACGGTCCTTCTTCGGTCCAGTCCGCTGGAGATCGCGATCCTGAGCGCGCTCCAGTTCCTGCCCTTCGTGCTGTTCACGCTTCCGGCCGGCGCCTGGCTCGACCGCATGCGCCGGCGTCCGATCCTGATCTCGGGCGACCTGGCGCGCCTTGTCGCGCTGGGCACTATCCCGGTCGCCTGGGGGCTTGGGGCCCTGACGATCTGGCAGCTCTACCTGGTCAGCTTCGCGGCCGGCATCGCGACTGTTCTCTTCGACGTCGCGTATCAGTCGTATCTCCCCGTGCTCGTCGAGCGCGACGAGCTCGTGGAGGGAAACGGCAAGCTACAGGCGAGCGAGGCCACGGCGATGGTGGTTGGGCCCGGGCTCGGCGGCGGCTTGATCGGCCTCGTGGGCGCGCCGTTCGCGATCGTCGCCGATGCCTTGAGCTACCTCGCGTCGGCGCTCTTCGTCTGGCGGATACGACAACCGGAACCTCACCCGGAAGCCGAACGCCTGGCGGCCGGCCGGGCTCGAGAGCCGCTCCGCGGCCAGATCGCCGAGGGGCTGCGGTTCGTGCTCGGCAATGTGTATCTGCGGGCGATCGCCACGGCCACCTCGACGTCGAACCTGTTCGGCAACGTGGTATTCGCGATCATTCCCGTCTATCTGTATCGAGAGCTCGGGCTCAGCGCGGCGACGGCCGGCGTGATCTTCGGAATCGGGGCTCTGGGAAGCCTGGCCGGCGCGCTGGTGGCCAACCAGATCGCTCGCCGGGTGGGCGTCGGCCGGGCGATCGTGGGCTCCATCGCGCTCAGCGGACCGGCAACGCTCCTCATCGCAATCGCGCCGCGTGACTGGCCGGTGCCGTGGCTGGTCGCTTCCGTGGCCCTGGCGAGCTTCGCGAACGTCGTCTACAACATCAACCAGGTGAGCTACCGGCAGGCCATCTGCCCGATCTCCATCCAGGGCCGCATGAACGCGACCATGCGCTTCATCGTCTGGGGGACGATCCCGGTGGGCTCGATCGTGGGCGGCCTGCTGGCCACGGCCGTCGGCGTTCACGGCGCCATCTGGATCGGCGCGCTCGGCTCGTGCCTGCCGTTCCTGGCCGTCCTCCTCTCGCCGGTGCGTTCGCTGCGAACCATACCCACCGGTCCCGCCGTGGCGACTGCCGCCGACTGACGCCGCTCCGGCGCGCGCGTTTGGGTCGCGGTGTTCGCGGACCGGAGGCCGCCGGCTCGTCCGTGGGCCGTCCGCCGCCTCAGGGCTGCCGAGGCGTCTTGCTCCTCACGTTGAGGATGTTGCCCTCCGTGTCGCGGAACCAGGCCGACCGGTAGTAGCCGTCCTCGCGGATGCCGTTCACGTACTTGGGGCCCGGGAACTCCACGAAGACGACGCCGCGACGGCGGAGGTCGGCGACCTCGGCGTCGATGTCGTCCACCATCCAGCCGCACTGGTCGTGGTCGCCCGACGGCTTGCCACTGCTGGGAAAGACCAGGACCACCGATCCGTCGGCATGCTCGAAATACATGTGCCCGGCCCGCTCGGAGGCCAGATGCAGGCCGAGCACGTCGACGTAGAAGTGCCTCGCCCGTTCGACGTCCTGGGCAGGCAGCTTGGCGAACGGATGCGCGTCGTGGAGCATGCGGCGACCTCCCTGTCCGAACGCCGCCGGTCGCCGGCCTACGACCCGAGCCTTCGCCGGTCGCCTGCCGCGGGCAGGTTCGTCAAGCCGACCAGCTACGCCAGGCCGTTGATGCTGGCGAAGCTCTCGGCGAAAGGCGCGTTCGGGATCTCGAAGTAGATGTTCTCCAAGTCTGACGATGGCGTCACGACCGGTCCCGCGCACGTGCATCGCGGACCCATCATGCGCGTCGCCTGGGCGAGGCGCGTCCGACCGATCCATCGGGCGCCGAAGATCGCGGCGAGCATCGAGAGCCCCACGAAGGCCGCGAAACTGGCGTTGGCGATCACGTTCTCGGACAGACCCATCGAGAAGAGGCCGAAGCCCACCGCGAAGTCCACCGCGATTGCCGGCACGGCCAGGGTGATCCAGTTGACCGGGTTCTGCGATCGCTTGTGGTGCCGCAGGCACGACGGGCAGCACGGCACGTCCCAGTTGAGGTAATAGCCGGACGTCGTGGTCGTCGTGTAGGTGGGATTCACGTCCCTCGTGGACGAGTACCGCGCCGCGTGCTGAACCCGCAGGCTGCTGTCCGGCGCGGCCGCGCCGCAGCAGACGCAGTACTGCGGCCACCGAAGCTGTCTCGTAGACAGCTTGCCGTCCTCGATGGCATACGGGACACGAATCCGCGACATGCAGCCCTCCTCTACGACAACATTCGGGGACGTGTCGGAAGGATACAAATTGCGCGGGGCCCCACGAGGGACGCCCGCGCGTGGTCCGCCGGCCCGACCGTCGCCTGGCGGCTTCGCGGAGCGTGATGCGGCCGCCGGCGCGGGCGCGGCGCGCAGCGTGATGTGGCCGCCGGCGCAACGGCGTTTCTCCGGGATACCGACGGCGGCGGTGATGCCGCAAAAGGGACGCGGGTCAGTCGCCGAAATCGCCAACCTGGAGCCAATTTGTCAGCCGGCCACGGCTAACAAGGCCTGAGTTAGACCCGAAATGGACCGCCCGGCGGCAGCCGCCCGACCGGGATTCCAGGGGTGCACCGCCGCCATCGGTAAACCGGGATTCCGAGCGGAGGCGCGTCGATCGGACGCGGCACTCGCTGCCTCGGCACAATGGACATGATTGGAGCGTTGAGCCGGCAGACAGGCGCCGGCCAGAATCCGCACCTTCGAGGTCGAATATGGGGTCGGAATCGAGCACCGGCAACGGCAGGGCGATCGGACAGCCGGTCGAGGCGGCAAAGTGCCGAGTGGTCGCGCTCGACGCGATGGGCGTGATCTACCGAAGCGCGGACGACGTCACCGACCTGCTCGTTCCCTACGCTCGATCGCTCGGCTGCCGACTCGAGGAGGACCGGATCCTGCAGGCCTACGTCGAGTGCAGCCTGGGCGAAATGACCTCGAGCGAGCTCTGGGAGCAGCTGGGCGTGGCAGGCGACGACGCGGAGTACTGTCGCGGCCACGAACTCAACGACGGCGTCCTCGACTCGCTCGAACGGCTGGAGGCCGCTGGGGTGACGCTGGCCTGCCTGAGCAACGACGTCTCCGAATGGTCGCTCCTGCTCCGCAGCCGGTTTGGCCTGGATCGCTACATCCGAACTTGGGTGATCAGCGGCGACATCCGGGTTCGAAAGCCGGATCCACGGGCCTACGACGCGCTGGCGCGAGCGCTCGACGTGGCGCCGCGCGACATCCTGTTCGTGGACGATCGAGCGAAGAACGTCCAGGCGGCTCGGGCGGCCGGGTTGAGCTCCATCCTGTACGAACCCGCCGGACCGGCGCTCGACGTCGCCCGAGAGACCGGCCGAGACGTCGTCCGCGGAATGCCGGCGCTGGTCCGCCTCGTCGAAGCCTCCTGACTCTCGGGTCAGCCCCGCTCCGAGTCGCAACGAAATCGGGAGGGCCCTGGGCGTCGCCCCGGTCCGGCCAATCCGCCGGCGCTCGCGATGTCCGGTCGCGCGCCGCTTGCGGCAGAGGCAGCTGAGGCGGCGGCGGACCGCTCGCTGTCCGTTCGATCAAGGCCAGGAGTCTGGACTAAGATCTACGCCATCGGGATCCAGGGGCGACGAGCGGATAGCCCGTCAGGTTCCCCGATCCGTGGCGCAGGGGAAAGAGGGACACGGATGTCGGGCCTTCGATCATGGGACTGGCGTGCCGTCGCGAAGAGGATTGGGACCGCGATCGTGATCGCCTGGTTCCTCTGCTCCTCGCTCCGCCTGATCTTCCTCGGGTTCACTTACCTTCTGCCGGGCGGTGATGCGGTGCTCTACGCGAAGGCCGCGAGTGCGTGGCTGACGGGCGGCGACCCCTGGCATCAGGGAGTCCTTTGGGGTTCGTACAACAAGATCATCTACTTCGGCGCACCGCCTACGACGCTGGTCGCCTACATACCGTTCGCGTTTATGCCGGCCTCAGTCGTGGCGGCCTTCTGGATGATCGCGGACGCCTGTTCCGTGGTCCTCATCGTCCGTCACCTTCGATATCCCCTCTGGTGGTGCTTCTTCCCGCCGGCGGTTGAAGCCACGATGATGGGAAACCCCGACCCTGTGATGCTGGCCCTGCTCCTGATAGGCGGAGGCCGTCTCGCGGCCTTCGCCCCCCTGCTCAAACCCTATGCCGTGGCGGCCCTGATTGCGGAGCGCCGCTGGCGGACCATCGCCGTCACCGCGACCCTCGGCTGCGCCGTTGCCGCCTTCCTGCCCTGGGGGACATTCCTGAAGGACGCGACCTTCATCCGCGACGCCCTCGTTGCGCAGAACTACGCCGACATATCCGCGTTCGGCCGGCCCTACCTCCTGCCCTTCGCTCTCTTCGGGCTCTGCATGCTTGGCTGGCGCCGGGCGTGGTGGCTCGCGACGCCGGTCCTCTGGCCCGCGTCGCAGTACCACTACGCCGTCATGGCCATGCCGGCGCTGTCCCCCCTGCTCGGCCTGGGTCTCGCGCTCCAGTTCCAGGGAAGTGCGGCCATGACGGTGTTCCTGGTCGGCTACTTGATCTGGGCCAGGAAGGCCGCCCACTTCGTCGTCGAGCGGATGGCGGCTCGGACGGCTGGGAGCAGGTCCGACGTGCCGCATGGCCCCGTGCTCGCGCCCTCGACAGGTTCGGGAAACCATGGGGCTGGAACGATGGTTTCCACGACTACGGGCGGGCAAAGCGACGGCCTTCGGCGTCGCGTGCGAGGGCCGGTTTCGATGCTGAGGATTGGCTGGCGCGCTAGGATTCGAACCTAGAATCCCCTGATCCAGAGTCAGGTGCCTTACCGTTAGGCCACGCGCCAGCGGCTGGGCGATCTTACTAGATTCCGCGCCGCGGCGGCGGAAGGGCGCGGGCTCGAATTCTCCCGAGACCGGCCCACCGCCCGGGCTCGTCGCCAGAAACTGCCGGCGACTCCGCCGATCCTTCGACCAGCGGCGAAGCTCAGAATAGGCGGGAGGCGAGTTCGAGGGGACTGTTTCGTGCTCTATCACGCTCTCGAAGCTCTGACGGCGGTCGCCACGGCGCTGTTCGCCGGTGCGGTCTCCGTCCTGGTCGCCGAGAGGCGGGATCTGCCCCGCCGACCCTACTTCCTCGTGGGAGTTGGCTGTGGCCTGGCCGCAACCTTCTTCGGTGACCTGGCGCGGGTCGTCGTCCTCTGTGGTGGACCGGCCGTGGCTCTCGCGGTGCCAGCCCGGGAGGCGGACCCGATTCGTCGCCGCATCAGCCAGGCGGACGCCACCTGGTGGCTCCAGGTGGCTCTCCTCGTCTTCGCGGGGATCGTCGCGTACTCGTTGCTGGGTGGCGGCATGGAATCCCTCAAGCGCAGCGCCACTGCGCCCGCCGAGATCGTCGACAGATACCCAACCGTGCTCTCGGGCGGGAATGACAAGACCCCGGCCATCTACGGCCTCGTGGTCCGGTACGAGTTCACAGTGGCTGGCGTCACCTATTCGGGCACGGCCCGGAAACGCTGGTCCCAGACCGACGGCGCCAAGGTCTGCTACGACCCGGACGATCCCGGCGGCACGCACGCGTAGCCGGATTTCTCGAGCGCGTGCGGTTCGTTCGATCCGTTCCGCCCGGAAGGGTGAGCCGGCCAGCCTACGCGACCGGTGCCGCCGACAGATGACCGTTCAGTTGCAGCTGCTTGACCGTGTCCATGCTCGTCTCGTCGAAACCTTTGAGGATCAGCCACGCGGCCAGAACCATCTCCTGGACCATGAGAGGCAGCATCACGACCTGGAAGGAGTCCAGGTCCGTGCGGGTCGCCATGGACAGGAGGACGACCGCGAGGGTCGCCACGATGGCGACCACACCCCAGCCCGAGAGCCAGCGCGGCACCAACCGCGAGCGCCAGAAGGCCATGTAGTAGAGCAGCGCACCGAGCCCGAAGGGCAGCATGCCTACGACCCCGCACTGGTCCAGGACCGCTCGCAGCAGGTCGGCGGCCGAGCGCGTGCCGGCGGCGTCCAGAGTGCCGGCCGCCGAGGCGGCGGCGAGCAAGCTCGCCATGGCCAGGATTGCCACGGCGGCTACCAGGTAGATGACGCCCTCGGCGAGCCGGAATCCAACAGCCCCGATTGCCAGCCCGGCAGTCTGACGGCGCAGGACCGGATAGACCGATATCGAGACGCCGGCGCAGGCGAGGCCCATCACGGCCTCGAGCGTAGCCCCGGCGGCGATGCGGTCCAGGTGAGCGGCCACTCCGGCCGAGAAATCCGGCCCTTCGAGCAGCGAGCCGAAAGCCCCCACGGCGGCAACTCCCGCGGCGGTCGCGATGATCAACATGACTCCGGCGGCGATTGAACTGATCCTCGTCGAGCTCATAACTCTCTCCTACTCTCTGACTTCGCGAGGGCATGCGGCGGCGGACCCTCGCTCGAACCTGAATTCGGGCCGGCCTCAACCGGCGATGTGGTTCGCCCCGGCCTCAGCCGGCGACGGTCACGACGATCTTGCCGAGTGGGTGGCCCCCGGCGACCTCCGCGATCGCGGCCGGGACGTCGGCGAGCGAGCAGGCTCGGCCGACCACCGGCTTGACCTTGCCGGACTCGAGCAGCTCCTTGAGCGTCTGCAGGTCAGCCTGGTTGGGTAGTGAGAGGAAGTTGGTGATGCGACCGGGACCGAACCTGGACATGAGCGCGCCTCTGATGAAGCGGCCCATCGGGCCAACCCAGACATGCCCGAACTCTCCGCCGTTCATCAACAGGACCCCCTTGGGCGTCAGCAGGCGGCGCAGCGCCCGGAGCGGACGATCCGAAACGTTGTCCAGGATGAGGTCGTAGCGGTCCGAGCCGCGAGTGACGTCTTCGCGGGTGTAGTCGATGACGTGGTCGGCGCCGAGAGAACGAACGAGCTCGACCTTGGCGGCGCTGCAGACGCCGGTCACCTCGGCACCGAATGACCTGGCGACCTGGACGGTGAACGAGCCGATACCACCGCCGGCGCCGATGATGAGGACCTTCTGGCCCGGACGAACGGCTGCCTTGTCGCGCACGGCCTGGATGGCCACGAGCCCGACCATCGGCACCGACGCGGCCTCTTCGAAGGTCAGGTTGGACGGCTTGGTCCAGACCGACTTCTCCGGAGCGACCGCGAATTCGGCGAAGGTTCCGGTGCCCTGCCCGTAGACCTCGTCGCCGGGCTCGAGCGTGGTGACGCCGCTGCCGACCGCCTCGACGATGCCCGCCAGATCGATCCCGCGAAGCCGGCCCTTCGGCCGTCGCAGGCCGGTGGCGAGACGCATGATCCGGGGGTTGCCCGTGGCCATGGCGACGTCGGCGGGGTTGACCGAGGCGGCGCGCACCCGGACGAGGACTTCGTCGTCCTCGATGGCCGGCACCGGGACGTCGGCCATTCGCAGAGCGTCCAGACCGTAGCGATCGTTCACGATGGCTTTCATCGAACCGGCTCGGGAGTGAGCGTGTCGGCGGTCGGCCGATCCTGGCCGGCCGGGCGGTGGAGCCCGAACACAGCGAGCCAGAGGGCGAAGGCGATCTCGATCAGGCCGGCCGGCATGGCGATGGGAACCGAGAAGTCCGAAGTGAGCGTGGCCGAGGCGTAGATCGGGACGAGCGCCACAAGGTAGAGCACGCCGGCCAGAGCGAGCGCGGGGCCGAAAACGCGGGGCAGCCAGCCCGAACGCGAGACCAGGTATCCGAGCGGGATCAGCCACAGGCCGAAGAAGACCTGGGCGACCAGGTAGCCCTGCTCGTAAAGCTGCATGAAGAGCATCGGCAACGCGTCCGAGTAGCCGGGCTGCGTTGCCGTGATCAGCGCCCCGACCCGGTTGAACAGGTCCGCGGCCTCGATCGTGGCGCTGACGACCACGCAGGCGAGCAGCGTGGCTGCGGCCATGGGGCCCAGGCGGCTGAACAGGAAGTACAGGGCGATGGCCACGCCCACGAAGGCCGCGATGCCCACGAGATCGGCCGCGATGGCAAGCCTGAGCATGGCCGCGTTGTCGCGGATGCCGGCCGCCGTGGCGGCGGCGTCGCCGGAGACGATCAGGCTTGCCCCATAGAGTTGCGCCGATCCGCTGGCAACGGCGATGACCGGTACAGCAGCCCCGCGGTCCTGGCGAGGCGGTTGGCGTTCACGACTTCTCCTCTGCTGTCGGGTACTGGAAGACTTCGTCGAGGCGGGCATTGAGGGTGCGCGCGATCTGGAATGCCATCTCGAGCGACGGCGAGTACTTGCCCTGTTCGATGGCGATGATGGTCTGGCGGGTGACGCCGACCTGATCCGCGAGCTCGGCCTGCGTCATCTCTCCGCAGGCGAAGCGGAGCGCCCGAATGTTGTTGGTGACGCTGGTCGGCTTTACCACCGCTGGAACGGGCCGTGGTAGGCCGCGATCTTGGTGGACGAGGCGAGCACCGCGGCGAGCATGCCGCACAGATAGACCGCGTTGGCGATCCAGAAGTAGTCGGCCTTGACCAGGGCCAGAACCAGCGCCGCGCAGGCGCCCACGATCATGAAGGAGTTGCCGACCCGCTCGCCCAGCCGATCGATCTCCTTGTCGCGCTGGTCCTTCTTGTCCGCTTCCCTTGGGTTCGTGGCCGCAGCGATGACGTTGCCCAGGATGTTGGCCACGATGAAGGCGATGATCGTCCAGACGATCGGCTCCGCGTAAGACACCTCGGCGATCGGCTTGCTCATCGCCTGCGGCACGATCATCGCCATGTACGCGATGAAGGTGACCGCGGCCACCAAAAGGACGACCCAGTTGGCTTTCTCCAGAAACGCCATCTGCTTTACTCCCTATGTCAAAGATTGTATACATCGTCGTTGGGCGCAATGTAAAGCATCTCCGACACGATGTCAACAATGTTTGACACACGGCGGCCGGGCGGGGTGGAAGCTGGCGAACGAGCGGCTGCTCGAGGCGGGCCGAGCCGCCGGCGGGGCTACCGTGCCGGCCGGGGCCCAGGACGGACGAAGTTTCCCCTACCCCTGCTTGCCGGCGGCCTGGACCTTGGCCCAGGTGTCCTTGAGCGTCAGCGTTCGGTTGAAGACCAGGGCGCCGGGCGCCGAGTCCGGATCCGGGCAGAAATAGCCCAATCGCTCGAACTGGACCGTCTCGCCCACCGGCAGCTCGGCCGTGGAGGCCTCCACGAACGCGCCCCTCAGGACTTCCTCGGAGGCCGGGTTGAGGTCGGCGAAGAGGTCGCCATCCGCGCCGGGGTCGGGGCGCGAGAAGAGGTAGTCGTACAGCCGCACTTCGGCCGGCACGGCGGCCCGGGCGGACAGCCAGTGCAGAGTGGCCTTCGGTCGCCGTCCGTCGGGCGAGTCGCCGCCGCGCGTCGCCGGATCGTAGGTGCAGCGCAACTCGGTGACCTCGCCTGCCTCGTTCTTGACGACGCCGGTGCACGTCACGAAGTACGCGGACCGCAGCCGGACCTCGCGACCGGGCGCCAGGCGGAAGAACTTGGCCGGCGGCTCCTCCATGAAGTCCTCGCGCTCGATCCAGAGCTCCCGCGAGAACGGCACGCGCCGCGAACCTGCCCCCGGATCCTCGGGATTGTTCGGCGCCTCCATCTCCTCAACGAGGTCCTCGGGGTAGTTCTCGATGACGACCTTGAGCGGTCGGAGGACGGCGAAGCGGCGGAGCGCCTTGCGGTTGAGGACGTCGCGGATGACGTGCTCGAACATGCCCATCTCGACGGTGCTATCCGCCTTGGCGACGCCGACTTCGGCGACGAACTGGCGAATCCCCTCTGGCGGGAAGCCGCGGCGGCGCAGGCCGGCGAGCGTGGGCATCCGCGGATCGTCCCAGCCGCGCACGTGTCCTTCGTTGACGAGTCGCAGAAGCACGCGCTTGGACAGAACCGTGTAGGTGATGTTGAGCCTGGCGAACTCGTACTGGTGCGGCCGCGAGGGCACCGGCAGGTTCTCGATGAACCAGTCGTACAGGGGCCGGTGGATCTCGAACTCCAGGCTGCACAGCGAGTGCGTCACGCCCTCGATCGCGTCGGACTGGCCGTGCGCGAAGTCGTACATCGGGTAGATGCACCACGTGTCGCCGGTGCGCGGATGCTCGGCGTGCAGGATCCGGTACAGGACCGGGTCGCGCAGGTTCATGTTCGGGGAGGCCATGTCGATCCGAGCTCGCAGCACTCGCGCGCCGTCGGGGAACTCGCCCGCCCGCATCCGCTCGAAGAGATCGAGGTTCTCGGCGACCGACCGCTCGCGCCAGGGGCTGTTCCGGCCGGGTTCCGTGAGAGTGCCGCGGTACTCGCGGATCTCGTCGGCCGAGAGATCGTCGACGTAGGCCTTGCCGGCGTTGATCAGGTAGACGGCCCACTCGTAGAGCTGCTCGTAGTAGTCGGACGCGAAGTAGAGGTGCTCGCCCCAGTCGAACCCCAGCCAGTGGATGTCTTCCTGGATACCCTCGATGTACTCCTGCTCTTCCTTGGTGGGATTGGTGTCGTCGAAGCGCAGGTTGGTGCGGCCGCCGAAGTCGCGGGCGACGCCGAAGTCGATGCAGATGGCCTTGGCGTGGCCGATGTGCAGGTAGCCGTTCGGCTCGGGCGGGAATCGCGTGACGACGGACTGGACGCGGCCTTCGCGCAGGTCGGCGGCCACGATCTCGCGGATGAAATCGCTACGTTCAGGCGTAGTTGGCGTTTCGGTGCTCACGTTACGACGGCTCCACGGGGGTCGAAGGGTCCTGGAAGGCGAGCTTAGCCGATTCCGCCGCTCCACGAGCCGGACGACCTGCCCGGGCAGCCGGGCGACCGGGCGACCGGGCGGGCGATCGAGGCGGACGGCCGGCCCGAGCTGCGGGGCGATCAGCGGCGCATGTGGCAGCCGAGCCGGTGACACGCCTCGCACGGCGACGACGGGGCCTGCGCCAGATCCTCCACCCGCCCGATGCCCACGATCCCCGACACGGACTTGAGCGGCTGCATCAGCATCGAAGGCAGGAGGGTCAGCCCGGCCGCCTCCGCGTCCACGAGGCCGAACAGGACGCTCTGCTGGGTCATCGCCATCCCGCAGTAGCCGGGGCTGTAGCGCAAAGTGACCGCTTCGCCCGGTCCGGCCTGAGAGCTCAGCCGCTCGGTAACGGCGTCGGCCGCGGCCTCGGCCGCCCAAGACCCCACGGCGTCCACGATCCACGCGGCCAGCGAGTCTCCGTCGCGACCGTAGCGCTCGGCCAGATCCGAGATGCCGGGCCCGGCCGTGGCCACGACGACCCCGACCCGATCCACGGCGCCCACGAAGCGGGCCACTTCGCCTCGAATGACCACGTCCCCCACGACGATCCGGCGCGGGGACCGGGTGGTGACGGTATGCACCGCGTACGCGCCGCGCGGCCGGAGCGCGCCCACCGCCTCCTCCACCACGGCCTCGATGCGATTGGCTATCTGCTCGCGGGGCGCGGCATGAGCCGGGTATCCGAGATGCCGGCGGATCTCGTCGGCCGGCGGCCGCCCGATGGTGAGATCCGGGCATACCTCCGCGGCGAGCGAAACGACGCCGGAGCTCACGCGCCCGGCTCCGCGACCGGGTCGAGCTCCGCCGCGGTCCAGTCCGCCGCAGCGGCGCACAGAGCCTCGACGTTCTCGATCGGCGTGCCCGGAGGCAGATCGCAACCCGACGAGAGAACGAAGGAGCGGTTCCCGGCCGCCGCCGCCAGCAGCCGAGATGCCTCGGCGTGGACCGCGGCGGGCGGGCCGGAGTGGATGAACGTGGGATCGACGTTGCCGCAGATCACTGCCCGGCCGGCGGCTCGGGCGAGCGCGGCCGGCAGATCCATCGGCGCGCCGAAGTGGCAGATGTCCGCGCCGGACTCCAGGATCCGATCCAGATGAACGATCTTCGCCCCGCAGTTGTGGAGGACGATCGCAAAGCACTCGTCCTGGGCCGCCTCGACGATCCGGCGCAAGAACGGCGTGGAGAAGCGCGCCAGCCCCCGTGGGGAGAGCAAGCCCGCGGCAGGCTCAGCCACGATCACGCCGGCCGCGCCGATCCGCTTGAACTCGAGCGCGTAGTCGACCAGGAACGGAGTGACCCGCTCGAGCAGCGACATGATGGTCTCGGGCTCGGCCAGGGTTGCCTCCAGCGCCTCGGCGACGCCGAAGAGCCGCGCGGCCAGCGAGAACGGGCCGATCATCCCGCCGAGCACCGGCCTTCCGTGCGCCGCGGCGACGAGCATCGCCGCCGCGTCCAGATGGACTCGCGTCCGCGCGTCGCCCGGAACCGGGCCGGACAGCCCGGCCACTTCCGCGTCGCGGGTCACGAGCCGGCCGATCACCGCCGGCATCTCGCCGTCGGATAGCCGGACCGAAGCCCCGAAGGCCTCCGCCTCGGCGCTGAGATCCATCGCCGTGAGCAGGAACGGAGTGCCCAGCCGCTCGCCGAGAGCGAGCACGGAGGCGGCCTGGGCCGAGGGGCTGGAGACCACGTCGCGAACCCGGCCGCCGGTCAGGACCAGGCCCGCGTACGCCCCGATGGGCATCGCGAGCGGGCGCGGGCTCGCTTCGATGGTCGCGCGCAGGCCGGTCAGCGAAGCGCTCAAGAGGTGAGCCGTGCCACGGTGGCGATCAGGGCCCGGATGTTCTCCGTGGGGGCGCCTGGCGGCATCCCGCCGCCGCACGAGACGATGAGACGGGAACGGTCTTCGAAGGCCTCGAGCATCTCCGTCACCGCGCGCTCGACGTCCGCGGCGGTTCCGTCGGCGAGCACGTCGCGCGGTGGGATGTTGCCCAGGAGCGTGATCTTGCCCTCGGTCCAGGTCCTCATCTCCGTGAGGGTGTGCTGAATGCCGAAGTTGAGGAGGTTGATCCCGGCGTCCGCGAGGAGCGGGGCCGACGCCTTGCAGGGCGCATCGTTGTGGAAGAACTTGACCGTGACGTCGGTGTCGTAGGCTCGCCGGAGATATGGCAGGCCGAAGGTCTCGAAGTCGCGCCGGCTGATGAAGCCGACGATGTCGTCGAGCAGCAGGATCCCGTCGATCGTGGGAAACGCCTCGCGCTGGAAGGCGATCCAGTCCACCAGGTAGTCCGTCACGATCCCGAGCAGACGGTGCATAGCCTCCGGATCGGTCTTGATCGCCGTCAGGAACTCGGTCGTTCCCATGAGGAACGAGGCGATGTTGAGGGGGCCGCGGGCGACGGCGAAGTGGATCTTGTGGCCGCGCCGCTCGATCTCCGGCTGGAGATGCGCCAGGCGCTTGACCACGAACGGAAGAAGGCCGTTCTTGCGCGGATTCGGAGTGAGGAGGTCGTCCACCTCGGCGACCGAGTGGATGACCTTCTTGGAGAACGGGAACTCATTCTCTTCCCAAACCGAGATCGAGCCGAAGGCGGACGGCTCAGTGCACATTCCGTACTCGGACCAGAAGCCGGGCAGGAAGATCGTGTCCGGGAACGTGTCGATCGCCTTGAAGTTGTCCTCGAGAAAGACCCGGTCGTCGGTGAAGTAGTCCAGGATCGTGTGGCCGGCCCACTTCGGCAGCCACGGGCTGTCGATGATGAAACCAGTCGGCAGCGGCCGAATGGTCTCGCCGCGAATCACCGCGACGAGCTGATCCCATTGCCGATCATTCATCTCGCTATCCCTGGCTCGCTTCCGCATCCTGCCGGCCGATGAGACTCCGGGCCAGCTCCACGGCGGCGGTCGCAGTGTCGCCGTAGCCATCCGCCCCGATGGAGTCCGCGTACCTCTGGGTCACGGGCGCCCCGCCGACCATGACCTTGACCTGCGACCGAAGGCCCGCCGCGTCGAGCGCCTCGAGCGTCGTCTTCATCGCCGGCATCGTGGTCGTGAGGAGGGCCGAGAGCCCGACGATCTGGGGCCGCTCGGCCTCGACGGCCGAGACGAAGCGCGACGCCGGGATGTCCACGCCCAAATCCACTACCTCGAACCCGGCTCCCTCGAGCATCATGCCGACGAGGTTCTTGCCGATGTCGTGCAGGTCGCCCTCGACCGTGGCGAGAAGGACGCGCCCGGCCGGCCTGGCGCCGGTCTCGGCCAGGAGCGGCCGCAGTATCGCGAACACCTCCTTGGTGGCGCGGGCGGCGATGAGCAGCTCCGGGACGAAGTACTCGCCCTCCTCGAACAGCTGCCCGACCTCTCCCATGGCCGGGCTGATTCCCTCCGCGATCACGTCGACGGGCGACACGCCGGCCGCCAGGGCTTCGCCGGCGGCCCGTGCCGCCGCGCCCCCGTCACCGATCAGAATTGCCTCGCGCAGGCTGGACAGCTGATCCATCGACCTGTTCCTTCTCCTCGACACTTCCGGGCCTCAGGACGATCATAGAGTTGAAACAGCTTTCGCAACTGTTTCATTTGTCGCGTCCAACCGTCACCTGTCGCGTCCAACCGTCACCGAGGAATCCGCCATGCCAACCCTGCTCCAACGCCTCGCCGGGGGCGAAGTCCTGATTTCGGACGGCGCCATGGGTTCGTTCCTGCAATCCGCAGGGCTGCCGGCGGGCGCGTCTCCCGAATCGTGGTGCCTGGAGCGGCCCGAGGTCGTCCGTGAAGTGGCCGAGGCCTATCTCGCCGCGGGCTCGGACATGGTGCTGACCGACTCGTTCGGAGGCTCGCCGCTCAAGCTCGCCCGGCATGGGCTGGCGGAGCGGGCCGGGGAGCTGAATCGCGCCGCGGCGATGCTGGCCCGCGAAGCCGCGGGGAGCGCGAGGCTGGTCGCGGGCTCGGTCGGTCCTACCGGGCGAATCCTCCGGGACGAGGGCGGAGACACGGATCCCGCGACCCTCTACGAAACATTCTCCGTGCAGGTCGCGGGGCTCGCGGAGGGCGGCGTGGACGCGATCTGCGTGGAGACCATGAGCTCGTTGCCGGAAGCGCTCGCGGCCGTCCGAGCGGCCAAGGATCACACCGGACTCCCGGTCTTCTGCACGTTCAGCTTCGCCCTGGGACGACGCGGCTTCCGGACGATGATGGGCGTGACCCCCGAGACCGCCGCACGAGAGGCGGCCGCCGCGGGCGCGGACGTGATCGGCACGAACTGCGGCAACGGGATCGAGAACATGATCGAAATCGTCCGGCAGATGCGGGCCGCCGTCCCGGACCGGCCGATCCTGGCCCAGGCAAATGCCGGAATGCCGGAGCTCCTCGACGGCTCGACCGTCTATCCGGAGACGCCCGAGTTCATGTCGTCGAAGGTCGGGGCGATGATCGCGGCGGGCGCGAACATCGTGGGCGGCTGTTGCGGCACGACGCCGCGGCACATCTCCGCCATCGCCGCGGCGGTTCGAGCGCGCTGATCGTCAGACGATCTCGGAGTGAGCCTCGTCTCGCCGGCGCTGCGCCGCGAGGGCCAGGCGGATCAGCAGATCCCGGTCCACCGAGGTGATCCTGGTGAATCTCGCCCCGACTTCGATGACTGTCGGTCCGCCCGGGAGGCCCGGAGCCTGCGACAGCGATCGGACTCGAACGACCCGGTTGGTGGAGGAGATGCGATCCTCGGTCCCGAACGGCATGGTCAGGTCGATCTCCTCACCGACGCTGACCATCGCCGAAGTCCGCAGTAGCATGCCGCCGATGCTGACGTTGACGGTGCTGCCCTCGGCGCTGCGGCCGAGCGGCTGCTTGGTCATCGGGTCGAGCTCACGGAAACGGACGTCGGCGTCGAACTCGTATCTCGGGTGAACGCGCCGCTGAGCCAGCTCGAGATCCTCGGGTCGGGAGACGGCGAAGACGCGTGAGCCGTCGGCGCCGAGCGGCCGAAGGAACGCGGATGTGCCCAGCCAGCCCGCCCCATCCCGCGAAACGGTCAGACGAAGCGGTTGGCTGGTCCGAAGCGCGGCCAGCCGGCCATCGCGAGCCGTCATGCCCAGCCACAGCTCTTCGGGGCAGACCTTGACGGCCAGCGTCCGAAACGCGACCGGGCGGCCGTCCACGTCGCCCTCCACGAGAACGTGATCCCTGATGGCAATCCGGACTTCTCGCTCGATCCCGTCCATCGTCATGGTCCCTGCTCTCTTCGTCGGCTCGGTCGCCGCCTCCTGACTGAGTTATCGGGTCGAACTCGCGCCGGCACACTCCCCAGAAGAGGCATTCGCGGCGCGGAGGAACGCGAGGCGCGGTCGCTTCCCCGCGGGAAACGCGGTCGCGGTCAGTGGCAGCTCGCCGATCCCGAATCCGTGAAGGAGTAGCCGGGCGCCGGCACGAACCGCCAGCTGTAACCCGTCGGGCCAAGGGACATGTCGAGCACGCCGAATGACGTGTCGTCGCGCACCACTTCTCCGGTGAGCGGCCCGGCGGCGAAGCCATAGTGGTTCTTCCCGCCCGTGCCCACGACGAACTCGGTCGTGCCGGTGGGGTCGGGCTGGCCGGTGGCACCGAGCGGCACGAATCGCTCGTAGTCATGGTTGTGCCCGCTCAGCACCACGTCCACGTGCGCGGCCACGAGATCCGCCCAGATCGCGCTCATCTGCGTCGCGTCCCCGTGCTCGCCCGACGACCAGCGCGGCTCGTGCCAGGTCACGAGCGTGCACAGATACGGGTACGTCGCGAGATTGGCCCGGAGCCACGTCTCCTGGGCCGAGCCTGCCTGGCAGCCGCCCACGAAATGGCACTCGGAATCGAGGCTGATGATGTGCCAGTCGCCCAGGTTGTAGGCGTAGTAGGCCGGATAGCCGAAGTAGCTGAAGTAGCCCTTCGCGCCGGCTGTCAGGTACTCGTGGTTGCCGATCGTCGGGCGGGTGATCGACAGGTAGCGTCCCCAGGTCGGCGCATAGACCGCCTGATAGGCCGAGAGCGCGTTCACCTGGTACTGGTTGTCGCCGAGGGTCAGCACCGCGCTCGGATGGAGCTGGCCGATCAGGTTGGCGGTCGCGGCCTGGTCGCAATCGGTCGGCGCGCCGACGTTGTGCGCCGGGTCGCAGGCGATGTCTCCGGCCG
>DAHXON010000070.1:10117-17735 GCA_027364875.1 Chloroflexota bacterium | reverse complement strand
CGTCCCGGCCGAGCGCGGCGGCCTCCCCGTAGACCTCGATGTCGTCGCCGACCGACGCGGCCCGCCAGAGGCCCACCACTCCCCGCGCCTGGAGCAGATCCTCGGCCACGATCAGGTCAAGCAGGCGGCGCCCGTCCTCGTACAGCTTTCGAGCCGCTTCGCCTCCCTTGGGAGCGTCGAGGATCTGCGGGAACGAGCCTTTCATTTCCCAGGCCGCGAAGAACGGCGACCAGTCGATCCACTCTGCCAGGTCGGCGAGCGACCACGATTCGAACGACCGAACCCCTAGGAACGACGGCCGAGGCGCGGCGACCGAGAGGTCCACGGCCGCCCGGTTCGCGCGCGCCGCCTCAATGGAGACGCGAGTCACGCGCTCCCGCCGCCCGGCGCGATCGACCCGCAGCGCCTCCTGCTCCGCTCGAACACCGGCCGCGTACGACTCCGACGAGTCGCCCAGCAGCCCGCCCACGACGCCCACGGCACGGGAAGCGTCCGCCACGTGAACCACCGGCCCGGAATAGCGCGGCGCGATCTTGACCGCGGTGTGGGCACGGGATGTCGTGGCGCCACCGATCAACAGCGGCACCCGCACGCCCTCGCGCTCCATCTCGCCGGCGACGTGGGCCATCTCCTCGAGGGAGGGCGTGATCAAGCCCGAGAGGCCGATTGCGTCCACGTTCTCGGCCCGCGCCGTCTCGAGAATTCGAGCCGCGGGCACCATCACGCCCAGGTCGATCACGTCGTAGTTGTTGCACTGCAGCACGACGCCGACGATGTTCTTGCCGATGTCGTGGACGTCCCCCTTGACGGTCGCCATCAGCACCTTGCCCCGCGCCCGAGTGTCGCCGGCCGCCGCCTTCTCTGCCTCGAGGTAGGGGACCAGGTGGGCCACCGCCTTCTTCATGACCCGGGCGCTCTTGACCACCTGCGGCAAGAACATCTTGCCCGCGCCGAACAGGTCGCCGACGGCGTTCATGCCCTCCATCAGCGGACCCTCGATCACGTCGATTGGATGGGCGGCGGCCGCTCGGGCCTCTTCGGTGTCTTCGACCACGAAGGTGTCGATGCCCTCGACGAGGGCGTGCCGGAGCCGATCCACGACGGGCAGCGAACGCCAGGCGGTGTCGGCGACCGATCGTTCGGCCGCGCCCGCGCCCCCGGCGTACAACGGCGCGATCTCGAGCAGCCGCTCCGTGGCGTCCGGCCGGCGGTTCAGGACCAGATCCTCGACGCGTTCCAGCAGCTCGGCCGGTATCTCCGAATAGACCGCCAGGGCGCCCGGATTGACTATGCCCATGTCCATGCCCGCCGCGATGGCGTGGTACAGGAACACCGCGTGGATCGCCTCGCGAACGACGTCGTTGCCGCGGAACGCGAACGACACATTGGAGACGCCGCCGCTCACCCGTACGCCCGGCATCTCGGCCTTGATCCGGCGCACCGCCTCGATGTAGTCCACGGCGAACGCGGAGTGCTCTTCGATGCCCGTGCCGATGGCGAAGACGTTCGGGTCGAAGACGATGTCTTCCGCCGGGAAGCCGACCACGTCGGTGAGCAGCCCGTATGCGCGCCGGCAGATCGAAACCCTGCGTTCGACCGTGTCCGCCTGGCCTTGCTCGTCGAAGGCCATGACGATGACCGCGGCGCCGTATCGCCGGGCGGCTCGAGCCTGGCGCAGGAAGGACTCCTCGCCCTCCTTGAGCGAGATCGAGTTCACCATCGGCTTGCCGCCGATGCAGCGCAGCCCGGCCTCGATGACCGACCATTTGGACGAATCGACGACGATCGGAACTCGGGCGATGGCAGGCTCGGAGGCGACCAGGTTGAGGAAGCGCGTCATCGCGGCTTCCGAATCCAGGAGGGCCTCGTCCATGTTGACGTCGATCGCCTGCGCGCCCGCGTCGACCTGACGGCGGGCGATGTCCAGGGCGGCGTCGAAGTTGCCCTCGACCACGCGTTTGGCGAACGCACGCGAACCTGCCACGTTCGTGCGCTCTCCGACGTTGACGAAGAGGCTGCCGTCGGTGACGTTGAGCGGCTCCAGGCCCGCCAGCCGGAGTGCGGGCGCGGCCGCCGGCACGGTGCGCGGCGCCAGGCCGCGCGCCGCTTCCGCGAACGCGGCCACGTGGGCGGGTCCCGTTCCGCAGCAGCCGCCAACCACGTTCACCAACCCGGAACTGGCAAATTCGCCCACGACCGCGGCCATCGCCTCGGGGCTTTCGTCATACCCGCCGAACTCGTTGGGCAGCCCGGCATTGGGATGAGCGGCCACGAACGTGTCCGCGAGCCCCGAGAGCTCCTCCACGTGGGCCCGGAGCTGCCGCGCGCCCAGCGCGCAGTTGAGCCCCACGATGAGCGGCCGGGCGTGCCGGATCGAGTTCCAGAACGCTTCCACCGTGTGGCCGCTCAACGTTCGGCCGGACGCGTCGGTGATCGTCCCGGAGATCCAGAGCGGCAGGCGGACGCCCAGCTCGTCGAAGACCTGCTCGATCCCGTAGATCGCCGCCTTGGCATTGAGCACGTCGAAGATGGTCTCGACCATCAACAGGTCCGCGCCGCCGATGGTCAGCCCGCGAGCCGCCTCGGCGTAGGCGAAAGCCAGCTCCTCGAAGGTGACCGAGCGGGACGACGGATCGGCGACATTCGGCGAGATCGAGGCCGTCTTGTTGGTCGGGCCGAGCGAGCCGGCAACGAAGCGCGGTCGTGCCGGGTCGGCTGCCTCGGCCGCGTCCGCCGCCTCGCGGGCGATCCGGGCCGCCGCGACGTGCATCTCGTAGGCCACGTCCTGCAGGCCGTAGTCGGCCTGGGCGATGCGAGTGGCCGTGAACGTATCCGTGGTGATGATGTCGGCGCCCGCCGCGAGATAGGCATCGTGGACCGCGCGCACGACGTCCGGCCGGGTCAGGGTCAGAAGGTCGTTGTCGCCGCGGACGTCGCGCTGGTGGTCGCGGAATCGCTCGCCGCGAAAGTCGGCCTCGGACAGGGTGTAGCGCTGGATCAGCGTGCCCGTGGCGCCGTCGAGGACCAGAATCCGCTTCTGCAGCAACGGGCGCAGGAGGGCGATGCGCTCATCACGCGTCCTGGTGACACCGACCTGTTGCCGGTTCGAGATGGCGTGCGTCGCCGCGGCGGGCTCCGGCACAGTGGGCGCGTCGGTGACTCTAGTCTCGGTGAGGAGGCCTCCTTCTCCGATCAGTGTATCGGGAATGGAGCCGCCCGCCCGCAGCCGCCGCCCGCCCGCGCGTCAGGTCGTCCGCTTGGGCCGCCGCGGGTCTGGATGTCGCGGTGCCGGCTGATGCGCCCCGCGGGCCTCGGTCGCCGCGCGCCCGGGCCCCCGCGCCCGAGGTGCCACCCGCCTGGGGCGATTTCGTATCCCAGTCTGAACCATTGGCGGCGTGGCGCCCCGAGGCTCCGATGGCACAATGCGGGTCATGAAGCCAGGGATTGACGGCGAGCCCGACCGCAACCTCTCGGGTCGTCGGCGCGAAGAATCGATCGCCGACTGTGTCGTGGTCGGGGGCGGACCGGCCGGCCTCTCCGCCGCGGTGAACATGGGCCGGATGCGCCGCTCGGTCGTGATCGTGGACGACCGCGACGGCCGCTCCCTGTGGGGCCAGACGAACAGGAACTACCTGGGCTTCCCGGAAGGGATTCCCGCCGCGGAGATCCGCCTGGCCGGCCGCGAGCAGGCGGCGCGGTACGGGGCCAGATTCATCCACGGGCACGTTCGCGCCGCCGTTCGACGTGACGGAGCGGCCGGAAGCACGCACGGATACTTCGAGCTGGAACTCGAGCCGTGCCCCGAGCCGGGCGAGGCTCCGGCTGCCGGCCGGCCCGGCAACGTGGTCAGGGACGTGAATCTGGGCCGCTCTCTCGGCGAGCGGCGCGTGGCCGAGTCGACCCTCATCCGCGCCCGGACGTTGATCGTCGCCACGGGCGTCCGGGACGCCTTTCCTTCGTTCGACGGCTGGGAGGAGTGCGTCGGGCGGAGCCTCTTCTGGTGCATCAACTGCGACGGCTACGAGACTATCGGCCACAAGGTGGCAGTCGTGGGGCCCGACGAGGAGGCGGCCCAGACCGCGCTCCAGCTGCTCGACTTCACCGCCGACGTCACGCTCGTCGCCGGCACGGATCGCGGTTTCGGGATCCCGGCGAGCAGGCTCGCGGATCTGGCCGGCGAGGGAATCGCCACATATCCGCGGCGCGTGGCCGAGTACCGCAACTCCGCCGGCCATATCAAGGGCCTGATCCTCGGCGACGCCGAGGGAACGCGCCTCGACGTCGACATGGTCTTCCAGTACCACCGGCCGGTCGCCAGGGCGGAGATCGCCTCCATGCTGGACGTCCAGCTCGACGAGATCGGCCAGATCGTCGTGGATTCAAGCCAGCAGACCAACGTCCCGGGCTTCTATGCCGCCGGCGACGTGACGCATCCCCACAACCACCAGATCAGCGCCGCGGTCCACGAGGGCAACGAAGCCGCCTGCGCGGCCAACTACTACCTCTACCGCCCGGTCCAGAAGGCGAACGGCCGGGACGAGATCTGACCGGCCGGAGCCCGGCCACTCCCCGAGGCCGGCCGAAGCGGTCAGCGCACGCGGCGCGCCAGGACGAAGACCGACGGCGCCGGCGTGATCGAGCCGAGCGGCTCCTGCAGACGCGCCTCCAGGCGTGACAGAAGGTCGGGCGGAACTCGTTGGGTGAGGGCAGGCAGCCGCAGGAGTGAGACCGCCCTCATCCTCTCGACTTCGAAGCCGGACTTGCGCAGCGTCCGCGCCACCGACCGAGGCGCGTGATCGTAGTGGAACGGCTTGTAGGCGACCGAGCCGGGCGCGAAAGGCGACCAGGTCTGGCGGCGCAGGATCCGGCGCGCGATCGACTTGAGGTTGCGCTTGTTGGCGTACTCGAGGACCAGGAGGCCGCCCGGCTTCACGACTCGGGCCAGCTCACTGAGGACAGGCTCAGGGTCAGCGAAGTGGTGGAGGACGCGGATCATCACCGCGACGTCGAAATGGTCGTCGGAGGCGGGAAGCGCGAGCACGTCGCCGAGCTCAACGCGGAAGCCCGGACGGTCCGCAACCGCCCGACGGGCCTCGGCGACGTGGATCTCCGAAGCGTCGAGCAGCACGACCTCCGAGTAGCCCGCGTACTCGCCTGCTAGCCGGCCGAAGCCCGCGCCGGCTTCGATCAGTCGATTGCCCGGTCGGTCATCCGAAGGTGGCAGGAAGGCCCGCAGCGCGATGCGGTCGCAGGCATCCTCATATGACCGAGCGGCCCAGAAGACGTCGCGGTATCCGAGGTCTTCGTAGGTGGCAAGCGGGGCTTGATCCGGAGGGGGCATCCGCCGGTCAGCCGGCGTCTCGGTCACGATCGGGACGCTGATTCTCTATGGAGCAGCCGATCTCAGGACGGACTGGCGGCGCCCACCGCGCGGCGGTGGACGGCGAAGTCGTCGGCATTGCCAGACCAGCCGCAATCGCAGCGGACGATGTTGGTCCGCGCGTTGTACTCCTCGATCAGGTGCGACTTCACCGGTCGAAGAGGGTTTGGGGCGACTGCCGTCCGGACAGGCCGAGCCATGTGTCCTCCTCCCGCTTCCGTGTCGGTGGCGGATACGACAGACCGGGGTTCAACACACGCAAACGGAGATGCGGGCACTCCGAGACCGCGCCGATTGGGAAGCCCGGACATTCTAGCAGGAATCGGCTTTCAGGCCCAGAACCGCCTCAGGAAGAAATGCTCGGGAAAGCGTGGACGACCGGTGGATCACGTGTGGACTGTCGTCACCCGATGCCTGGATATGTGGGTCGCGTGCCGGGCCTGGGGGCCGTACACTTCAACTTCGGAGGAGCCGAAAGGGGTAGTACCGGGTGCCCGTCGAACTGCTGGTGGGTGTCCTTGTCTTGAGCGTGCTGGCGAATGCCGCGCTCCTGCTTTGGCTGGGCCGCGCCGACCACGTCACCATCCACTGGCCCAATCTGGCCGGAGAACCCAGGCGAGCGGAATGGCCCGACCTTCCCGAGAGAGACCGGTCGTCCGGCAGGCGCCGCGCACTCTTCATCGCCGGCCAATCTCAGCCCAGCGTGGCAACCGGCCCCGGAATCCCGATCGCCACGGCGCCCCGTCAATCGGACGGAGGCGCCCTGCCCCCGGATCTGGCGGATCTCCTCGCTCGGCCGGCCGCCTTCGGGCCCCGAGAGGAGCCGTCGAATCCCTCCGGGCCCCCTCGTGAGCATGGCAACGGCTTCCATTCCGCCCCTCCAGACGGCACTCTCGTTCGCGTCCGCTCCACGCCGGCCGCAAGCTCGCTCGAGACTGGTATCGCTCTCGATTCGCTGACCGGCGTGGAAGGGCCGCAGAGCTGGAGCCGGATCATCGAGGTGGAGAACGCGCGGCTGCTGCGCTATCGCCGCCCCTCCACCATCGTCGTGGCTGAGGTGGACGGCCTGCGCAAACTGGCGGAGAGGTTGGGCGACGACCCCGTCTCGCGGCTCCTGCCCGTCGTCGCCGATGCCTTCCGGCAAGAGGCCCGCGGCTCCGACTGGGTCGCGAGGGTTGGGTACGGCCGTTTCGCGGCGTTCCTCGCCGAGACGGACGAGATCGAGGCCATCAACTACGTGGAGCGGATCCGGCAGATCTGCGAGCCATGGCTGTCGTCCGCCGCGGTCCCGCTCCGCCTGGCCATAGGCTGGTCGAGCCCGGGCGCCGCGACGGACATGGAATTCGCGATCAAGCGGGCCGAGGAGAGGATGCACTCGGATCGCCGCGTGCCACCCAAGCTGCCGGCGCCCAAGGGCTCGGGCGCCAGAGTCGTCGGAGGGTCGGACGGCGAGAGTGGGCCAGAGGCCTCTGTGCTTGTCTCGCCTGCTGAGCCGGACAGTCCGTCGGCGCCGCAGGACGAAGCCGCAAGAGTTGATCCATACGCGGGTTCGTAGCTCCGCGACGACCGCTCGCGGCAGCCCATCCCGCCAGGTAGTCCTGTGCCGGCAATATCATCTGGAAACCGGGTGGGCCGCGGTGTAGGCTGCCCGCGTACTCATCGGTCTCGCCCCGTCATTGAGGCCGAGGGAGAAAAGACGCGGCCGCTCTCTGGGAGCGTCCCCGGCGTGTTGAGAAGGAGGCTCGTTCAGTGCTCAACGAACTGTGGGCGAAGGTATCGGCTCGCGAGCGGTTCATCGTGTACGGAGCCGTGGCCGTGCTGGTGGGTTGGATTGTTGGCGAGTTCCTGGCCACCGTAAACCTATGCGCGGGCTTCAACATTGGCAGCTGCTCGTTCAGCTACTGGGCGGCCGGCAACTCAGGCACCTTTGGAATCCTGGGTCTCGTTCTGGCAATCGCGGCCGTGGTTGTGATCTATCTCAAGATCGCCCCGAACATGAACATCAACTGGCCCATGCCGGTTGCCCAGATCCTCCTCGGGATCTGTGGCGCGGCCGTCGTGTGCGGCGTCCTCGTCGTGCTGATGCAGCTGTCCTACGGTCTCAGCGGGGCTCCGGCGATGATGTGGATCGCGGACGTGATCTTCGTCGGCGGCGCTGCCGTCATGGCCTGGTTCGCGTATCAGGAGTATCTGACCGCCAAGGCCTGATTTCCGCTCGCAAAGAGCGGCGGGGGGCGG
>DAHXON010000070.1:0-10107 GCA_027364875.1 Chloroflexota bacterium | reverse complement strand
CCGCCGCTTTTCTTTTGCGAGGATCCTGGGGACTACGCGCCCTGAGCGTGGACGATCCGGAAGCAGTCCGAGCAGTAGACGGGCCGATCCATGTGCGGCTTGAAGGGAACCTGGGCCTGGTTGCCGCAGCGCGAGCAGACTGCCGCGAAGTACTCGCGAGGTCCGCCGGCCGGGACGCGGCCGCCCGGCGACCCTTCGCCCGCTTCCCTCATCGATCGCCTTGCGGCACGACAGCTCGGGCAGCGCTTGGGATCGGAAACGAAACCCTTTGTGGCGTAGTACTCCTGGTCTTCGGCCGAGTGCACGAAGACGGCACCACAGTCGACACAGGTGAGTGTTCGATCGGTGTAGGTCACTTTCTCCTCCCGGAGCCGCTGTTCGACGCCGAGGTTCCGGGACGAGGCGACGTGACACTGACCGCCGGCCCAAGGCTGCGCCAGGGCCTGCAGATCCGGTAGACAGTGCCCGATTTCGAGTGTGTGCCTGTCTGGGACGCACCGGCAGGGCGGCAGGATAGCACGAGATTCCCGGACCACAGAACTGCCGTTCCGTATGCCGTGCGCTCGACTCCGGCACGCAGGACCGCAGCCATCCGGATGCCCCCGACCGGTATTCGCGGGGGACTGATCCGCGTCTCCGGAAACTGGCACAATCGCCGCGTTCGACGCCGCGAATTGATCACTTCACCGTCGCGAAGACCCGGCGCCGATTCGGCGGTCCGGGCAGGCCACCTCCGACCGCCGGGGACAGCCGTCGGCCGCCGGGGCTCGGAGAGGTAGCAAGCCGATGCTTCGCATGCTTCATACCGCCGACGTCCACCTGGGTGCGAGGCACACGGACCTGGGTGAACGGGCCACCGTCCTGCGGGAGCGGCAGTTCGCCGCGTTCCGCGCGTCCGTCGAGCTTGCCCTCGCCGAGGACGTTGACCTGTTCCTGATCGCGGGCGATCTGTTCGACTCCAACACCCAGCCCCGCCGGTCCGTCGAGCGAGTTGCCGCGGAGCTGGCTCGCCTGACCCGGGCGAGCATCCGGACCGTGATCATCCCCGGCACCCACGACGTCTACGACGGTGCGTCGATCTACCGCTCCTACGACCTAGCCAACATGGCCCGCTCCGCCAGCGACTGGGTCGTGGTCCTGACGCCCTATGTGCCCGAGATCATCTTCCCCGCGCTCGACATCGTCGTGTACGGTCGTGTCTTCGACGCCAAGCGATCCCCTCGGAGCCCGCTCGCAGGCCTGGACGCGAAATCGGACACGCGGGCGAGCTGGAAGGTCGGCATGGTCCACGGCGCCCTGCTGATCCCGGGCAAGACGGATTCGGACAGCGTCGTGTTCTCCGAAGATGAGATTGCCAGGAGCGGTCTGGACTACCTCGCCCTGGGCCACTGGCATTCGGCTATGGAAGGCCGGGCCGGCGGGACGGCTTACGCCTACTCGGGCGCGCCCGAACCCGTGGCGCTCGACCAGGACGGCGCGGGCCAGGTCCTGCTGGTCACGCTCGACGATCGCGACGGCCACCACGAGGTCACCATCGAGCCGAGGCGAGTCGGCGAGACGCTCACCGAGCGGATCGAGCTCGACATCTCCACGGTCAAGAGCCAGCCCGACCTCATCGACGCGCTGGGCCGCTACGCCGACGCGAACCTGGTCCTCGACGTCCGGCTCACCGGCCTCTATCCCGACGACCTGGACCTGGACATCGACGAAGTCGAACGAGCCCTCGCGGCGTCCTTCCTGCGGCTCCGCGTCCGCGATACCACCATCCCGGCGGTGCCGGAGGGTACGCCGCCGCCGCCGGACACGGTTCTCGGAGCTTTCTGCCAGGACATCGCCGAACGGCTCGCGGGGCTGGCCGCCTCGGCCGACCCTGCGGCCGCCGATGAGGCCGCCGAGCTGCGCGAGGTCGAGCGCCTGGGCCGGCATCTTCTCGAAGGGCGGCAGGTGACGCTGTGAGGATCACCCGCCTGCAGCTGCGCGACCTGGGTCGCCACCGCGCCCTGGACATCTCGCTCGCCCCCGGCTTCACGATCATCCGGGGCCCCAACGAAGCCGGCAAGTCGACCATCCAGCGCGGACTCGAGCTGGCTCTCTTCCGCAAGCCGACCGCCACCGCGGGCGAGCTCGAGACCCTGCGGTCGTGGGGCGCCGGCGAGGACGACCGGTCCGTCACCCGGATCGAGTTCGTCGTGGACGAGGAGAAGGAGGAGGGCGGGGTCGAGACCCGCACCGGCGTGCTCGAGAAGGAGTTCCGGGGCTCTCACGGCCGCGTCTCGCTCGAATACGACGGGCAGACATACACCGATCCGTCTCGCGCCGACGAAGTCATCGCCTCGCTGACCGGCATACCGAACGAAGCCTTCTTCCGGTCTACCGCGTCGATCCGCCACCAGGAGCTCGACGACCTCGACCGTGACGAAGGCGCGCTCCGCGACCGACTCCAGGCCAGCATCGGCGGCGGCGACCGCGGCTCGTCGCGGGCCAAGAGCCGGCTCGAGGACGCCATCCGCGGTCTGCGGTCCCGAGGCGACAAGAATCCCGGCCGCCTCAAGATCGCGGAGGAAGCCGTCGCGCGCGCGGAGCAGGCCCTCAAGAACGGCGAAGCAGCGCTCGAGAGGCTCGAGCGCGACCGCGACGCCCTCGCCCAGGCCCGCGACTCCCGGCTGCGCGCAGAGAAGGAGCTCGGGGAGAGCCGCAACCTGCTCGAGCTCGCCCGCCAGGCAGACCGGCTGCGAACGGATCGGGCGGTCATCGCCGAGCGCTACGAGCGGCTCCGCCAGGCCGCCGACGCGCAGAAGCGCCTCCAGGAGCTGGAGGCGATGCCCGAACGGCCGATGTCCAACCTCCGCGACCAGCTCGATCGGATGCGGACGCTCCAGAGTCGCGTGTCCGTCCTCCAGGAGACCATGCAGGGCGAGGCGGGTCCGGAGATCGAGCCCGACGAGCCGGAGCCGACCTACCTGAGCACCGGCGTCCTGACCGCGGTCCTGATCGGCTTCGGAATCGCCTGCCTGGCCCTGGGCCTGATGCGCTCATTGCTCCCGGTCGCGGCCGCGGGCCTGATCGAGCTGGTACTCGGCGGGTTCGTCGCCACCCGCTTCTGGGAGCGGCGGGTCGTGGCGATGAACGTGCGCAAGCTCAACCAGGGCCGCGAGCGCGATCGGACCATCCGGCGCCAGACCCGTGTCGGGACTGAAGAAGGCCTGCGCGTTGCCACGTCGGGCGTGCAGAACATCCTTCGAGAGCTCGGTGTGCCGGACATCGCCTCAGCCGAGAAGCTGCTGACCGGCGAGCAGACGCGCCGACAGGAGATAGCCACACTGCAGGTCCAGGTGGCGGCGCTGCTGGCAGGCCAGAGCCCCGGTGCCGTCGAGGAGCTCCGCGACCGCGCGGCCATGGAGATCGAGCAGAAGGGCTCCGCCCTGGAGTCACTCGGGCCGCTGGCCACCGACGCGCGCTCCCGGGAGCGGCTCGAGGCGGAAGTGCGCGACCGGCACGCGGCTCTGGAGCGGGCACGCGACTCGGAGGCGGCCGCGGCGGCACGCGTGGATGCGAATCCCGTCGACGCGGAGCAAGTCGCGGGCGAGGCCGAGCGCCTGGTGACCTGGCGCGAGCAGCTGGCCGCTCTACAGCGCCGCGTCCGCGTGTACGAGAAGACCCTGGCGCTGATCCAGACGGCCGAGAGCGGCACGATGCGCAAAGCCACCCGGTTCCTCGAGAAGCAGGTCGGCCGCGACATTGCCCGGCTCACCGGCGGCCGGTACCGGCGGGTTGCCATCGACGACCAGACTCTCGACATCTCCGTCTGGGCGGCGGAGCGAGGCGACTGGGTGCCGGCGAGCCGACTGAGCAAGGGAACCGTGGACCAGGTGTTCCTGGCCGCGCGGATGGGCCTGGTCCGGCTGGTAACGCAGGGCCGCCGGCCGCCGCTCATCCTCGACGATCCGTTCGTCACCTTCGACGACGCGCGTGCCTCTCGCGCGGCCATCATGCTGCGAGAGCTTTCCTCGGATTTCCAGGTCATCTATCTGGCCTGCTCGAACCGATACGACGGCCTGGCCGACGCGGTGGTCGCCCTTCCCGGGCCCACCGACACGGAAGCCGCCGCGCTCGCACGCGCCGCCAGCGCCGCGCCGCTCGTCGAGGCCGTCGCGGAACCCGAGCCCGCTGGGGTCGAGGTCGTCGCGGCCGACCCGGGCAAGCCCGCCGAGCCCGCCGAGGCGGTTGTCGAACCTGCGCCCGAGCCGGCGACCGAGGACGGCGAGCATGCGTCCAAGCCGGCGCCCGAGGCCGTCGAACCTGCGCCCGAGCCGGCGATCGAGGCCGTCGAACCTGCGCCCGAGCCGGTCGAGCCGGTCGCAATGGACGAAGCGGCGGTCGAGCCGGTCGCGGAGGTCGAGCAAACGGTGTCGTCGGAGCCGGAAGCCCCGATCGAGTCCGAAGCTCCGGTCGAGCCCGAAGCCCCGGCTGAAGCCGAGGACGAGTTCGACGCCGACGAGGAGGGCGAACGCCTGGTGGTCATCGCCGACCCGGGAGCGCCGGAGGCGGACCGTGAAGCCTACGATGACGGCGAACCCGAGGATGGCGACGGCTGGCACGAGTCGGCGGCTGGTCTGGAAAGCCTCGCGCCGCTCGCGGAGCGCACACGCGACAATCAGGAGAACTGATGGCATCGGAAATCCCGGAGGGTCTCGCCATCGAGCAGGTCTGGGCCGTGGAAGCCGGATACGGCCCGGATGCGGCTGAGAAGCGGCCGGCGGTCCGTCGAGAGCACCTCTCCCGGATCGCCAGACTCCGGGCCGAGGGCGTGATCATCGAGGCCGGCGGCTACGCGGATTGGTCCGGCTCTCTGATCCTGCTCCGCGCGCCGAGCGAAGCGGCCGCCCTCGAGATCATCCACTCGGACGCTTACTGGCGTTCCGGTGTCTGGTCCACCGCCAGAGCGCGCTCGATCGGCCGGGTGGTCAGGACGGACGAGCTGCCCCGGAGCTGAGCCCGGGGCCGCGCCCGCGCCCAACGAGCGCGACCTACGGGAACGCGATCGTCGCCGTCAGGTCCGGCTGTGGCCCGGCAGGGCTCGGGCTCTGGTCCATGAGAGCCATTCGGTAGGTCGTGCCTGCCTTCAGGGCCGTGTCGTGGGCCGCGATCGACTGGGCGGCGTTGAAACTGGCGTGGTCCACCGCCACGAGCCCGGAGGCTTCCACCGCGGATACGTTCAGGGTCGCGGTCACCACGGCCGGGGCCCAGGAGGCCTGTACGTTAAGTGCGCCGTTCGAGCGCGCCTTGACGGTTGCCGTGAGCGATCGGAGCGAGTCGCGATTGGGGCCGCCCTGGAACGGAGTGTGCGCCGTGCCGATCGAGGGCTTGTTCGAGGGCCAGCTGAAGGCCACGTCTATGGTCGGGGAAGCTTCATTGTCCGAGACCAGGGTCACGGTCCATTTCGACTGGTTGGACTGGCTGTAGAACGAGGCCGCGGGCGTGGCTCCGGACGCGCATACGGGCACGCCACCGTCTCCTGAGAGGCAGATCTTCGTGGAGTCCGCCGGGGCGCTGGCGACCACTTCCGCCGACACCAGGCCGGGCCCGTCGCTGACGAAGGTGAATGTCCTCGGTTGGGCGCCGGCCTTGAAGCTCGGGTCGAGGACCAGCTCGTTGAACGTGATCCGAGCCGTTGGAGCCGTTTGAGGCAGCAGCGACTCGCTCGGCCCGGGTGTCGGGCTGAGCGTCGGGACGGGCGTCTCGATCGGGGCCGGCGTGGGCGACGAAGCGGCGCTGGAACTGGCCAGGGGTGATGCGGCCGACGGCGCGACGGACGCGAGGGGCGTCGTAGTCGGAGCCGTGCTCGGCGATGCGGCCGGGGCGAAGAGGAGCCGCCCGCCGGCGAACGCCACGGCCGCCGCGATCGCGAGCGCAACGGCCAGTCTTGCGATCCGACCGGCGCCGCCGACCGCCGCAAGGCGCGAATGACCGGAAGTCGAGGCGCTCGATTCGGCCGGCCCGGTAGAGCCGGTCGATTCAGCCGGCTCGGTCGATTCCGTCGATACGGTCGCCGGTGTCTCCGGCGGTGGAGTCCCCGGCGGAGGCTCGTCCGGACGCGGCTCTCGCGATGGTCCCGGCGTCTCGGCCATGGGCTACGGGAACGCGATCTGAGTCGTGAGGTCCGGTTTGCCGCTGTCCGCCGACTTGTTCCTGAGCTTGATCAGGTACGTCTTGGTCGGATCGACGTTGTACGTGTAGGCGGGGTTGATGTAGGTCACGCCCTTGAAGAGCCGATCGTCGACCGTGACCGCCGGAGGGGTGGTGGCATCGAGCAGCGTCACGTCGATGTCGGCTGTGATTACCGTCCACGAAGCCTGGACGTTGAGCACGCCGGCGGCTCGAGGCTTGAAGACGGCGCTGAAACCGTTTAGCGATTCCGGCACACCAGTCGTGGTGCTGCCCTGGAGGCGCCCGTGGCTGAGGGTCATCTGGGGCGCGACGGCCGGCCAGGTGAATGTCACGTTGACGGTCGGCTTGGTGTTGCCGTAGCCGATGAGGGTGACGGTCCAGAGGTCGTGCGGGCCGTCGGCCTGGGCGGTCAGGAAGTTGGGCAGCGTACCCACCTTGCAGGCGAATTTGCCGGTCCCCACCTTCAGGCAGAGCCGCGTTGACGCGCCGGCCGAAGTCTTGGTCACGGCTACGGTCACGGGTCCTTTGCCGTCGCTGGTGAAGGTGAAGGTTCGAGCGCTGGCTCCGGATGTCTTCTCCGGATCGAGCTGCATTCCCTGGAACTCGATGGTGGCGGGCGCGGCGTTGCCGACGACCGCGGAGCTCGACGGAGTGGGCGTGATCGATGCCGATCCGGAAGGAACGACGGACGGCCTGTGCGAGGCGGGCGGCGGGGTGGTGGCGTTAGCGATCTGGCTGCTGTCCGCACCGTCGCTGGGCGTGGAGCCACCCGGATTGCCAACGATCATCAGGGCGCCGGCGATGCCGATGAGGGCAGCGCAGACCACGCCCAAGACGATCGATACGTTCTTCCAGACTCTGTCGTCCACCAGGTGCCTCCTGTTAGATCCGCGGGCCGACTTGCGACGGACCGGCCACAAGATACCGCCTCGGCGCCTCTTCGGCTAAACGGCCGGCACATCGACGAAGGGCTCGTCCGCCGCGCCGGCTCGTCCGCGACGCCATTCGACGGCCCCGATTGCCCGCCCGGAGGGCTTCCGCGTGCGTGCCGGTCGCGATTCTCCGCCGCGTATTCCGGGTTTCAGACGCGGGAGTCCGGGCGGGAGTGCCGGCGGCGCAAGCCGATGGTTTGGGCCGGCCACGGGACGATTTCCGGACCGGCGGCGGGCGCGGAGGCGGTCGTTGTGCGACAGCGGGGACGGGCCGATCGCTGTGGCAGCGGCTTCTGCCGCCGGGACCTTCCTCGGTTAGGCTGCCGGAATGCACGCTTCCCACGCCCCGGAATGGCGGCGGATCCTGGCCCTCTACTGGCTGACATCGTTCGTCGAGGGCCTGGGCGTCTCGCAGATATACGCCTTCCTGCCGAACCGGCTCCACGAGCTGGGCCTCGTCGAGCCGGAGGTCGGGCATCTCGTCGGCATAACCGGGGCGCTGTTCTTCGTCTCCGGCCTGCCTCTCGTCCCTCTCTGGGGCGTCTGGGCGGACAAGTACAGCCGCAAGGCGGTGATCATCCGCAGCGCCCTCGTAGAGGCCGTGGTCTTCGGGGTGATCGGGGCGAGCCAGCAGGTCTGGCAGCTCGTCGCGGGCATGCTGCTGGTCGGCTTCCAGCTGGGCAACACCGGGGTCATGATGGCCGCCATCCGCGACGTCACGCCCCGGCACAGGCTCGGCCTGGCGATGGGCGTCTTCGCCGCGAGCAGCCCGCTGGGCTTCGGGGCCGGGCCGGCGCTCGGTTCCTTCATGATCGACCAGCTGCGACTCACCAGCGGCACCGTGTTCGTCGTCGCGGCGGTTCTGTCGCTCGCGATCGCGTTGATCCTGGCCGTCGGCTCGGCCGAAGTCCGCCCGGAGGTAATCCCGACCGGAAGCACTGTGCGGCTGGCGTTCGGCGCGGTCCGCGGGGTGATGGCCGATCCGGTGGTCCGCTGGCTCTTCGTCGTCTACGGCGTCGTGTTCGTGGGCCGCCAGATGTCGAGCCAGTACATGTCGCTGCTCATCCACGACGTGGAGCACACTCCGCTGAGCGTGGCCGGTTCGGTGGGGCTTGTCCTGGGCCTGGCCACGATCCTCGGGGCGGCGCTCTCTCCGGCGGGCGGCTGGGTGGCGGATCGGATCGGCTTCCGCCGCGTTCTGGTGGCGGCGATCGCGGGCCTGGCGATCGCTTTCGGGGGATTGCCCGTCGCGCCGACCGTGGCCTGGCTGGCCGTGGCCTACAGCCTGGCAATCGCCTGCCAGGCGATCATCGGGGCCATGGTGTCGGGAATCCTGGCCACGGAAGTGCCCGCCGAGCGGAGGTCGGCCACGCTCAATCTCATCTACCTGCCGCTCTATGCCGGCGGCATCGCAGGGCCGGCCATCGGAGCGAGCGTCTTCTCGGCCGGGCTGCGCGCCATCTTCTACGTGGCCGCGGCTTTTCTCGTGGGCGGCCTGGTGGTCGCGATAGCGTTCGCGCGCCGGCCGGGCCGGACGCTGAGCCCGGCGGAGGTGGGCGACAGGACCCGGGGAGCCGTCGGAACGACCGACCCGGCCGCCATCGATCCGCTGGAGTAGCTCGTCGGAAAGCGGCCGACCTCAGTCGCCCTATCGGAGTTAGTGGCCGAAGCTCGGGACGTCGGTCTCGGGCGGCCCGACGTACCTCGCGTCCGGCCGGATCAGCTTGTCCGCCGACGCCTGTTCGATCGCGTGCGCACCCCAGCCGGCCATTCGGGCCAGGGCGAACGTCGGCGGGAAGAGATCGGGCGGCAGTCCGACTCCCTGGAGGACGGCGGCGGCGTAGTACTCGACGTTGGTCTTGATCACGCGGTCGGGCTTGAGCTCGCCGAAGATCCGGAGAACGACGTCCTCGACCTTGACCGCGGTGTCGAGCCAGTCGGCCATGTCGGCCATGCCCTCGGCCACTTTGCGCAGGGCCGCCGCTCGCGGGTCGTACGCCCGGTAGACGCGATGGCCGAAGCCCATGATCCGGTCGCCGCGGGCGATCGCCTCGCGGACCCACTTGTCGGCCTTCTCCGGAGAGCCTATCTCGTGGAGCTGGCTGACCACCTCGGCCGGCGCGCCGCCGTGGAGCGGACCCTTGAGGGCACCGATCGCGCCGCAGATGGCGCTGGCGAGGTCCGACCGGGTCGAGATGATCACCCGGCAGGTGAACGTGGAAGCGTTGAGGCCGTGCTCGGCACCGACGACGAAGTAGGCGTCGAGGGCCCGTGCGGCCGCCGGGTCGGGATCCTTGCCGTTGAGCTGCTGAAGGAATCCTCCGGCGAGGCTCAGCTTCTGGTTCGGCTTGACCGGATCCTGGCCGTTCCGGATCCGGTGGAAAGCGGCGAGGGCCGAAGGCGCGAAGGAGGTGAGCTCCCGAACCTGATCGACCGTGGGCGGCCAGTGAGGCCGGCGCCACGCTCCCCATACGGAGACGGCCGTCCGGAGGGCGTCCATCGGATGAGTGTGCTCGGGCAGCTCGTGGAGAGCGCAGACCACCGGCTCGGGCAGCTCGGCCGGAACCAGCCGCGCGGTTCGGCGCCATTCGCCGGTCCAGAGCAGCTCCGCGACCTGGCCGTACGTACCCTTCTCGACCAGCTGGCCGATCGGGTAGCCTCGGTAGAGGAGGCGGCCGTTGGCCCCGTCGACGTAGCCGATGGCGGTCTCGGCGGCGAGCACGCCCTCGAGTCCCGGAGAGTACGGGCGCTCCGCCGCCGGCTTGGGTGCTGAAGCCGCTGCCGCGGGAGCCTTCGATGCCGCCGGTTCGTCCGGCTTCGAAGGAGCGTTCTCGGTGTTGCTCGGCGTCATGTCGCCCTCCTTCGGGCTTGGGTGCGAAGCGCTCCGACCCGGTCTGGTCAGCAACTCCCAGGGCGGGTTCGAGGCTGTGCATGCTACCGCGATCTTGGAAATGCGATGAAGCCGCGGCCGGTGCGTCTACCCTGGCGAAACGGGTAGGCTCGGGAG
>DAHXON010000006.1:69105-80690 GCA_027364875.1 Chloroflexota bacterium | reverse complement strand
CGCCCCCACCGAGTGCCGCCCCTTCCGCCAGGATCGTCTTCGAGATGAACGGGACCGGAGGCAAGAGCGGGTATCAGTTCTCAAGCATATTCGACCTTCAGGGTGGCACCTATGAATTGCAGGGCTACACGGCGTGCACTTTGGAGAAGGCCCTATACACGTCCGATGGGAAGATCGTGGCGGGTGGAACCTGGCCCATCAAGGACCTTTCCGCCGGCTCGTACTACTTCAAAGTGAACGACTTCTTCTGCAAGCAACCCTGGCGCCTGCGGCTTATACAGCAGCCCTGATCCTAGTCAGCCCCTCGGGCCTTGGCGCGCAATGGCGCGCGACGTACGACCAATTGGCGTTCCAGACACAGCCAACTCGCGGCTTGCCGAGGTAGCAGGTTCGGCCGCGGCTGCGGCCTCTTAGTAGATCACGACGAAGGCCGGCTCGACCTTCTGCCGAACGAAGGTGCCCGCGCTTGCGAGCTCTTGGATGCCCCTCTTGTAGGTCGCCAGTCGCAAGACCAACGAACAGACCCCTGGTCATAGGCGCTGACCGCCTGGCGCCAGAAGCTTACGGCCGACGCGAAGGCAGGATCATAGTTAGGATGCGTGTCGATCCAGGCCGCCGCCGTTTTGCAGGCGCTCCCGATCGCGACCGCGGCGCTCGCAACCTTCGACGTGTCCGAGCCGAAGGTGATCGTGGTTAATGGTTCGTTCAGAGCCGCGTCCCAGGTCAGTTTCTGGTCCTTGATCATGCTGCGGGTGACCGAATAGGAGGATGCGTTCGTCGGCCCGCTGATGGTGATCGACCATCGACAACCCACGTGGGCCCACATTTCATACTCGCCAGCTGGCAGGCTGCCACTCGTCTCTGTGCGGCTGAGGGGCTGATCCACAAGCACGCCAGCGATGCTCCAGGCGAAACCATCGTCGGGCACCCGGTAGACGTCGATCGTCGCGCCACAGTCACCGCTCGGCGTGATGGACCACTTCGCCTGGAAGATCCCGCCGGGGAGGTGAGAGGTGCGTTCGACGGGAGCCGGCTCGTTGCCCGGGCCCGAGAACGTCAGCGAGACAGGCGTCGGTCTTGGCGCGATTGACGGTGCCGGCGGTACCGCCGTTCCCAGCATCGTTGGCATAGCGGTGGGCCTTGCCGTGGGCGTCGATGAGGGCGATGCGCTGTATTGTGTCGGTCTGACTCCTCGCGAGACGCCGACTTTGTCCCCCTGGGCGGCGCCTGCCGTCACCGAGGACGCTAGACTTCGGCTCTGGCGGTAGGGCAGCTAGACCAGAAGCGCTCTGTCGATTCGGGCTCTATGCGGAGGACCCTCTGGGTATCGTGTCGGCCCCAATCCTGCGACGCGGACAAGCTCTCGCCAGACCCGGACGGCCGGGATCCCGACTCCGCAAGGTCACCCCCTTCGAAGTCAACTTATGCGTCGATCCCGCTCTGTTGACAAAGAGCTCGATGCGGCGCTCACTCAACCTGTGGGGTGACTACCTCATTCCATTCCTGCCGAGCGTATTCGTCTTGACGGCCTGAATCGCAATCAAGCAGGCGAAATACTCTTCTCCGGCCAACACGGGAATGAAGGCGATGTAGTAGCGGTAATCACCATCGACGACCGAATCGTCAACGATGCATTCGCGCCACTCTGACCAGTCCGGCGCGAGTGTGCGACGCGGCCCCGGGCTTGGATCAACAAGGATCTGGGAGATGGCGGCTTCGAGCTTGCCGAGGAGTTCAGGCGTCGATGACGCCAGGACGCGCTCCACCTCATCGCTCTGCCACCGCTTAGCGGCGATTCGTGGCCCCCGATCCGAGACTTGGCTTCTCGGCTTCAAGCTGCCTGAGGCCGCGACGCATGCTCTCCGCGAACCCGGGCTGGGTCGCAAGAATGGCCCAAGGGTCGGACTGTGTCGTGACTAGATCCGCTGCAACCGACGATCCGAGCGCTGTAGGGCTCACTATCCGATGGGGACGACCAGGCATTCTGAGCCTCCTAGGCATCTGAATCGCACGACTCACGAACTCGTTCAACTGGTATTCCCTCTCCTACCGGTTGTCGGTGGTATGGGCCTGAAGCGTAGTGTCGCGAGTCTGCTCGCCTCGCGTCAACAGTCGTACCATACTGACCCGCGAGTGGTCCTGTGGTCCGTACGTGCACCGCGCCCGCGGTATGGCACAGGGACAGTATGCCACGCTGCCGGGCGTACCGGTCAATTAGGACGCAAAATCGAGCGAGCGAGAGCCGTTCAGTGCGAGGCTAGAGCCCTTCGACGACGGGACTTGTCGCGATGGAATCGGTTCTTGGTTGCCAACTGGCAGCCAAGGAGTGAACGCCGTGCGCCTACTACTCCACTAGTGGGCCGCAGAACCGGCATTTCGGCCCATCCGAGAAGTCAGCCGCAGGGGATGATGACTGGTGGATCGAGGCCAACCAGAACGCGTTCGACCTTGGCTCGTTGCGTGATGCATACGTAGCGGCTCGGCTCGCGGACAACGCAAATCACGTCGCCGGAAGGCGGAACGGCGAGGGCGTCCACAGAGCATATCCGGACGATTGTGTATGGCACGCGAGCGGATCCTTGTCGGTGGTTCTTCTGCCGGTGGCTGGCCGAGCGCATCCGCTCAGTCGGCGGGCCTCTCCGTGTGCGTCGTGGGAGGACGGTCGGCATCGTCGACATCCCCTACCACAGATCCGGAGGGTGGCTCCGACCGCCGAGCCCAATTCATGCCCCGCCTCGCAGTGCTCACCCAGATCTCACGGATCGCCGCGCCGGCGCGCTCACGGCGCTTCTTCCGAAGCGATGAGTCGTTCTTCTCGCGAGCCCATTCCTCAAGGGCTACAGACGCATCGACGGTGTCGCGGGCGCTCACGAGCGCCTCGAGAGCGGCACCATAGGTAGCATCAAGAACCCGCCCCTCCTCACAACTCAGGCTTGCCACGATGACCGCATTGCCGTCTCCATGGAGTACGCCTGGCGCCCCGCTGTCGTAGCGATACCACCCCATCGCGATCATCTGGTCGCCAAGCCGGCATCCACGTATGGAGGCAGGGCTTCTGTAGCAGAGGATCGTTACGCGGCGCCCGCTAAGGTCCTCTTGGAGCCCAACGATAGTGTCGCGGATGTGCTTGCCCTTGTGCTTGCTTATCGCCGAGAGGGGGTGCTGGACGAGCAAAAGGACCGGTGTTCCCTGGTTCGCGAGCTTGTACACGACCGGGCGCATCGAGACAGACGATTGAAGGATGAAGTCGGCCTTCCGAGGAGTGTGACTGTCGAGGTACTCCAAGAGGCGAGGAAGTGCGGCTCCTTGGTCCCGGAAGACAGTGAGATCTCCGCCTGTTGCCTTCAGGTCGGATAGCCGATGGATGACCTCGATGAGAAGAGCGACCATGACGAGCGGCCAGAGGCTCTCATAGACGGGCCAGGTGTGAATGAGGGGCACGAACTCTCCAAGCGCCCACCAACCCACGGCTGCGAGGATCAGGAGACGGGAGACCCCGTCGATGTGCCGATCAATCCAGCTCCGAATGTCCAATGAAGGCATCGCCACCCCTCACGGAAGGCCCAGGCATGCGGAATGCGTGGCTTCCTAGCTTCCCAGGTTCCTAGCCGCCATTCTGGCGACACGACATCTCGCTGTCCACCACCGGCTGCGAGGTGCGAAGGCTGGACATCTGGTACATCCCGGCGGGGCACGGAGCCGGGTCATCCACAACTACCCATCCCGACTCGTCGGCGCGACGCGATCAGGTCGGGACCAGTTTCCCCGTCCTGTGAACCTTCATGCTGACTTCTGACGACGCCTTTCCGCAGCCTCGGGATGATCACCGCATGGTGTCGCGGCTGGCCACTCTCGGAACGCGGAAAGCAGCGGTGCAACCTGTCTCGCTCGCCGCGCACAGCCGAACCCAGACCTGGCCGATGGCCCTTACGCCTCCGTGGCTCTCGGGAGGTGGATCGACATCCCAACGGCAACAGCCACCGAATCGGATAGCGGTATCAAGCTGTCTGTGGCGGTTCGATTGAGGTTGCGACGTGCGGGCTGGTCCGGCACGGAGCATAGAACCCCGCTCCAAGCGGGCCGCGCAATCTAGCCCGCCTGATCGGTGAGCCGGCCTGCGAAGCTCCGAACCTTCACCCGTATAGTGTCGGTCTCAATCCAGTGGAACCTCCGACCGCACCAGAGGACCTAGGACGTCGAGGCATTGCCTCCCGGCACTAAGAGCGCGAGATAGAACGTCGAGCTCAGGGCGGCCGTTGCGAAGTCGGAGAGCCGGTCCGCAGGTATGGCGACGACCACGCTCCCGAGCTTCGGAGGCACGGCCGCAATCCCTGATCCCGCCTGCACTCGACTGAACGGCTGCCCGTCGGGTGTTCGCAGAGCCAGGATCGTCAGGTTCGTCCCGAGGACGGTCGTGGTCGGGGCCGGAGAGACGGCAACCCCGTTCTTGAGGGCGTTGGGAACGGCGACCACAGTGACCTTGGCCCCAGGCGATAGCGCTCCGCCAACCGCCTGCGATGGGTCGACCGGGATCGCGAACGCGACAAATCCATGGTCGAGCGCGGCGCCGAAACCGAATGCCTGCTGCCCTGGCGTCTGCTCGAGTGCCCGGGTGTCGATCTCCTGGCCGGCGAGGATGGTCATCGAGGCGTACTGCCCGACGACCTGGTCTGTCGACTGTGCGGCATCCGTGGGCATGTCGACTGGAGCGACCTTGACCAGCTCGACCATGTCGGCCGTGATCTGGGTCATCGCCGGAATGTCGGCTGTGGCCCGAACGACCGCGGCGCGGGGCACCTGGAGGTAATAGAGGACGCCCGCGATGAGGCACGCGATCACAAAGATCACGATGTAGGCAGTTCGACGGGCGCGCACGGCGGGCCTCCTTTCCTTCTATTGGTTTACAGCTGAGTAGATGACCGTCACGAAGACCGTGCCGGACGCGGTGCTCGTCCGCACGGCGCCGTCGTCGTACGTGGTCTGGAGATCGAGGGTGAGAGCCACCGGGTAGCTGTCCGCACCGGAAAGAGGCGTATCCCACTGGATCGCGATCGGGGCATCTGGACCGTAGCTCCCGGTAGGTGTCGCGTCAGAGGCGTCGTTGACCCCAGCGTCGTAGTGATAGCCGGTGACGATCGTCTTGGCCCCGCCTATGACGACACCGTCTGAGAGCTCGTATCCCTCGGTCACGATGTCGGCCCGCGCGAAGAGCAGGCAGTGGAGGCCGCGGGGCCAGTAGATCGCGGTGTGGCCGACGGCGTCGGCGGGGATGATCGTGCCGTCGGGAAGGGTTCCGGATGGGCTGGCCGAAACCCGCACGACCGGCGGAACGTACTCGATCGGCGCTCCGATCCCACTCGCGCTGTTGCTGATGTTGAGCGCGAAGGGAACGAGCTGCTCATAGGGCGTTCCGTCGGGAGCGAAGAACGCGGCGTAGGCCTCGCCGGTGACGCGGGCGGTGACGACGGCGTCGAACTGGCCGGGCCCGTAAGTGTGCGTCGTTGTGAGTCCGAACAGGTTCGCCGGATCCGGCCGGAAGGTCCTCCTCGATCCGTCGCCAAAATCCGCTGTCCAGGTCGTCACCTGCATGGAGCTCGGTACGACATACGCCTGGATGGCGCCGTTGAGCGCGGTGAGCCACCCGGCAGTGAGCTGCGCTGAGACGGTGCGCTGGCTCTCCGCTGGCGCGTCCTGGGGCTGGACCGATACGTCGAGATACAGGCTCATGCCGGCCGACGTGTTCGCGTGGATCCCCATGCCTGGCTTGCCGGGTGTGGTGATCACCTGGAGCGGATTGGTGAAGTTGAGCGGCTGGCCAGAGCAGCCGTTCTGGTAAACCCAAACCCAGTACACCCACTCGTTGGGAGCGACGACGGCTTTGAGCTGCCACACCGAGCAATACCCTGTTCCCGACGGCGTTGTCCACTGGCCGTCGGCCTGAACCCCGACGAACGCATGGCCATCGGGCGATGTCCAGTCGCTGGTGGCGATGGCGATGTGTCCGCCGAAGGCACTCGTTGGGGCTGCGCTGGCGGCGAGAAGAACGGCCGCCATGGCCAGGGCAGTGAGGCGCTTCATTGGCGCCCCACGTACGAGTCCATGAGCCAGAGGCCATTGACAAGCTTCAGGGTCGCCGTGACGTGTACCGGAGCCAGAAGAGTGGGTGGTTGGAGCGCGGCGCCGGTGCTCGGGTTGATGTCGTAGCCGCCCTCGGTGTAGTCGAAGTCGACGGTCGCGGCGTCGCCAGAAATGCTAGTGGTCATGTTGTCCAGCCGTTCCACGGTGACGACCGAGGCCCGGTTGACGCCCTGGGCGCCGCCTGTCCATCCGGAGACTGTCAGATATGCGCTCGAGTCCTTGCTCGTCACGTATGGCTCGACCAGCGAGGGATCGTTCGTCTTGAGTGCCTTTGCGAAAGCGTCGAAGAAGGCTTTCGTCGCTCCCTCAGGTGTCAGGCGTGGGTCGGTGGGCGTCGGCGTGGCAGTCGGTGTTGTCGGCGCCTCCGACGGCGAGCGCGTGGAATCCGGACTCGTCGTGGTCGAGCCAAGCGAGCCGAGGCCGACGATGGCAGCCACGACCACGACAACCGCGACCAGGGCGACAGCTGCGACCAGAGGCAGGCGGTATCTCTCGCTCATGGTCTACGTCCTTGCGGCAGCCGACCCCACGAGGGTCAGCGAGATCGTCGACGGGAGCCTCGCGACGCTCAGAAGGGCTATGTGAACCGGCGCGGCCAGGCGGATCGACACTGTGGGCGCGGTCACCGCGGAGCCCGTGATCGGATCGGTGCCGCTGTTCGTGACCGCGACGTCGGCCGATGCGGCGGCATCCGACGGGCTTTCGCCGAGAACGCTGCCGAGTCCGGCGAGGTTCTGGGCAAGGTATTGGCGGGCGAGCTGTTCGGCTTCATCGGGCAGCAGGCGAGGTGGCGCTCCCGATGCGAGCGCGGATGGATCGAGGGCTTGAGTCGCGGTCAGCGCGGCCATGTCGAGATCGGCGCGGATCCGCGATCGCAGATCCTCTACGGTGCCCACCACGAACACAAGCGAGAGCACGAGGACGAGCAGCGGGAACAGGACGACGGCGTACACCGCGACCTGGCCGCGTTCGTTTGCCCTCCGGGCGCGCATTAGTGCGTCACCTCGCTACGCGTGGTGAAGTCCGAACTCATCGGCACGTCCCAGCCGCCCAGGAACGGGATCGAGGCCCGCGAGGTGATCGCGACGTGAACGTTGATCGGCTGACCCCAGGCGGCAACGGCCGGGGTGACCGTGATCGACGCAGTCGCCGGATCGAGTCCGCCGTCCTGGAGCTCGAGTGCGATCCGATCTCGGACGGACTGGTCGTCCTGCCCGTCGACTGCGGCCTGGCGCGCGCCCGCAGCGGCGGCGGAATCCAGCACCAGGCGCGTGTGCTCGAGCTCGCCGAACGTGACGACGCCGAACAGCACGGGGACGAGCACGAGCGGCACGACGATCACGGCTTCGACCGTGGCGAGCCCGCGCTCGTCGCGAAGCCGATGCCAGAGTCGCGGACGTCGACTCATGCCGTTCCCATGAGTTGCGAGACGAGCTGATTGATCTTCGTCGACAGTCCGTTGTTCCAGACCGTCACCGCGCCGGCGAGGACGACGAGGATCACAGCGGCCCCGATGATGTACTCAAGCGTCGTCAGGCCACGCTCGTCTGTGTGGATACGGGCCCAGATCTGCCAACCGAGCGCTTCGAGTCTCTGGCGCATAGAAACCGTCCTTGTCGTTCTAGATCCTTCCGATGGCCCCGATGAAGAGGGGCACGATCACGAGCAGCACGAACTCGGGCAGGTAGATGCCCGCCAGGATGGCCGCGAGCTTGGGCTGGACCATCGAGGCCGCACCCAAAAGTCGGTTGCGCTCGTCGTCTCGCAGCGCTCGCTCGTGCTCGACGAGTACCTCGGCCACACCTTTTCCGAGCCGGCGGGCCGACGCGAGTGAGGCAGCGAGCTCGTCGAGCGCTTCGATGTCCGCCGCCGTGGCGATGTCGCGCAAAGCCTCGAACAGGTCCGATCCAATCCCATATGCGGCGACGGCGGACCGCACCTGCTCGGCGAGGAGATGCTGCCCGGCCGAGGCCTCGTGAAGGGCGTCGGCTACTTCGGCGACCGCGTGCTCGAGGCCCGATTTCGCGGCGAGCGGTCGAACCAGCGCGAGGAAGTCGGGCAGCTCGCGCAGCAGTTCGGCCTGGCGCTTGCGTGTCCGGTAGGCGAGGTACTCGGTCGGGAAGACGTAGCCGGCGAACGCGGCCGGCAGGGCGACGAGGAAGACGATCGGCACGACCGCGGAGAGGGCGACACCGACGAGGAGGATCCCGGCCCCGAGCACGAGCTTGGCCGCATAAACCTCAGCTGGCGAGACGGACGCGGGGTCGAGGCCGGCGCGAACGATGGTCGCCTCGCTGACCTGCGATGAGAGGGAGGGCATCGCGCTCGCGAGCCTTCGCGCGAGTGGAGCGACGAGTCGTTCCCACCAGGGCTGCTCCTTCGTGACGAGCCGCTCGTAGCGTTCGCGCGGGAGTGCCGCGGCGCGAACGGTTTCGAGGCGTCGCGGCGTGGCCATGGCGGGGATGAAGATCGCCATTAGCAGCACAAAGACCGCGACCGAAGTGGCGATGGCGCCAACGAGAGCCAGCATCCCTACACCTCCAGGCGCGTCACGCGCCAGGAGAGCCAGACGCCCGCAGCTTCTAGACACGCCGCGACCGGCAGCACCACGAAGCGGCCGAGATCGGTGTCGAACACGGGCGCGACCAGGGCGTGGTTGGCAAGCAGCAGATAGAGGAAGAGGCCCGGGATGATCAGGGCCAGGAAGGCTGCCTGCATCCGCAGACCTCGACTCTCCGCGGCCGCGCTTCGAGCGACGCGCTGGTTGCTGCGCGCGGCTTCGCCGAGGCCGTTGAGCACCTCGGCCGCCGCCGACACGGGTTGGTGCGTGCGGGTCAGGACGATCAGGGCGTCGTATACGAGAGCGAGGTTTCGGCTCGCCTGGCGGCGGCGGATCTCGGCGAGCGCCTCGGACGGTGCCTCGCTCGCGAAGTAGCGGCCCAGGACCTCGTTGAAATCGGCCTTGACCCAGCGATGGCGTGCCGCCTCGGCCGCCGCGGCGAACAGGTCCGGGTAGACGCCGCCCGCCGCAGCTCGGTTGACCATGGCGCGCAGGACCCGTGGCGCATCGTCCGCCGCGGCCCGAGCCTCGACGCCCGTGAGATAGCGGATGTACCAGCGAGGTGCGAGGAGCCCGACAACGAAGCCGAGCACGGCGAGCGGTGCCGAGATCATCAGGCCCAGGACCGCGAACACGAGCGGCGCGGCGACCTGGAGCGCGAGGAAGGTCCGTGGATCCAGGGCGAGGCGGGTTTTCGCGAGCTCGTCGCGCGAGCGCTCCAGGCTGCGCGTTATCGCGCTGCGGATCCGGGCCTCCAAGCGCGGAGCGGGATCGGCCTTGCGCGGCACGAAGGCGAGGATCAGCGAGCCCACGGCGACCATGGCTGCGAACGAGCCGATCAGCTCCACGGCTCACCCCCTTGCGCTTCGAGGCGCGCGAGCATCCGCGCCGAAGGTCGCCAGCCTTCATGGCGGACCCAATCAGGCGCGCTGTTCCGTCGGAGTCGAGCTTCGAACAGAGTGGTGAGGGCGTAGGAACCTTCCGGCCCGACACCCTCGAGGGCGGCGAGCTCGCGGACGATCCGCAGGCCGGAAGAAAGGCGCCGCAAGACCACGACCACGTCGAAGACCCGGGCGATGTAGGCCCGCAGGTCGGCCAGAGTCAGGTCGTGCATGCTCTGGCGCGCGAGGAGCTCGATGCGGAAGAGTGCGTCTTCGGCCGAGCTCGCGTGGACCGTCGTCGCCGATCCGTCGTGGCCGGTGTGGAGCGCCTGCAGCGTGTAGAAGGCTTCCTTGGGCATCCGGACCTCGCCGACGACGAGCCGGTCGGGCCGCATCCGGAGCGCGTTCGCCACCAGGTCGCCGACGTCGAGCAGGCGGTTCTCCGCCTCGCCTGCGGCGATGTCGTGCGGATGGAGCGTCTCGAGGTTGAAGCGGTTCGGGTTGTCGAGGGCCAGCTCGGCCGTGTCCTCGACCACGCCGATCCGCTCGGTCGGATCGAAGTAGTCGGTCAGGGAGCGGACGAACGTCGTCTTGCCGGCACCCGTCTCGCCCGCGACCAGGACGTTCGCCCGGGCGCGGACGAGCCAGACGAGCAGTCCGGCCATCTCGGCGGACAAGCCGCCTTCGGTGACCCAGTCGCGTCGATGGCGACCGCCCGGGAGCAGGTCCAGGCGCAGCCGGTTGAACTTGCGGATCGAGAGATACGGTCCGCCGACCGGCGGGATCACCGCGTTCACCCGCGACCCGTCGGCCATGCGAGCGTCCACGATTGGATGGGCGACCGAGAGCTCGCGCCCGGCCAGAGCCGCGATCCGTTCCGAGAGCTCGATGAGCTCGCGCGCGGAGCCAAGCTGGACGTCGGTCGACTCCAGGCGTCCCCGCCGTTCGACGAAGATCGTGTCAGGCGCGTTCACGAGGATGTCGGAGACCTCGGGGTCAGCCACCAGTGGCTGCAGCGGGCCGAGCCCGACGACGGCCGCCTGGACGGCCGCGACCATCGGAGGCGTCGCCGAGAGTTCGAGATCGGGGTCTTCGAGGATGGCCGTGATCGCATCGCGCAGGGCCTGCTCGTCGTCGGCCGTCCGACCGAAGGGATTGAGGATCTCAGCCGGCACGCGGGCGACGAGCTGCTGGCGGATGCGGCCGATCGTCGCCGCAGGAAGCAGTGGCCGAGTCTGAGCGTTCATCGGCGGGCTCCGAGTAGGTTGCGGAGCACTCCCGTCGGTACGTGGCGGTGGCCGTTGGTCTCGACGAAGAAGGGCCAGACGATCCGGGCAAGCGGAACGAGAGCTTCGCGCAGCTCGGGCTTCAAGCGCCAGGCCGGTTCGCCCACCTCGGCTGCCTTCTCGAACGTCGGGTCACGCGGGATGGCGGCCAGTAGATCGAGACCGGCGTCCTTCGCGACCTGGGACGCCTCGCGGTCATCGTCGGCCTGGTTCGCGACCAGGGCGAGCTTCCGACCCATGTGGAGGCCGCGGACCATCGTCGCCAGCCGGTATGCGTCGGCCAGCGATTCGGTCGTGGGGCGGATCACGCCGAGAACGAGGTCCGCGTGCTCGATCAACTGACGATGGCCTTCGTCGATGGCCGAACCGAGATCGGCGACAACCAGGGCCGTCCCTGCCTCGCGAGCGGCATCGAGTAGCGTCTGCGCGCCTCCCGCGAGGAATTCGTTGTCGGGGTTCTCAAAGACGAGGTCGCGCCCGGAGGCGCGGGGGTGCTGCGGGAGGGTTAGGACCTCGACACCATATCGAGTCGGAACGACGAAGCGACGCGCGACCGCGGGATCGCGCCAGGCGTCCGGAGCCCAGGCGGACGAGAGGTCCTTGGGTGGCACGCCAAGGCGGATCGCGGCCGCGGGTGCGAAGCGAGTCGCGTCGAGCAGGAGGACGCGGACCGGAGCTTCGGAGCCGTGCTGATCCACGTAGCGCCCGACCGAGCCGACC
>DAHXON010000006.1:48752-69095 GCA_027364875.1 Chloroflexota bacterium | reverse complement strand
AGTCGTCTTGCCCACGCCGCCGGCAAACGAGAGGAAGCAGGCGAGCCGGAAGCCGCGCAGCAGATGGGGCAAGCCCGAGCCATCGGGCGCCGGAAGGTCCGCCGATCGCTCGTCGTCGGAACCTGCTGCGTCGTCCTGATCCGTTACAACTCGCAGACGGACTGGCTTGTCTGGCATAGCCTGCTCGCTTCGAACACGAGCCGGCTTAGTTCGCGGACGGGCCGGCTTCTCAGACCTGGGGCCGCGCTCCCGGTGCTTCGCTGCGGGCTTCGAGTCGGAGGGAGCCGCCGGCTTGGAAGCCTCAGTGACTTGCGCTTCGTTAAGTACAGTACTAATTGATTGTTGAGGAAGGGGCTGCCCGTCCGATGGACCAGGGGTCGCGGGGCTCGAAACTGCCCAGCGCCTATCGTTACGGGTGAACCGGAGGAAGCGAAGCAGCCAGCGATAGCCGGGCTCGCCTCGGATCGACACGATCGCCGTCCCGAAGATGGGCGCCGCGACCAAGACCGCCAGCGTCAAGCGCAGAGGCAGCCAGATCGGAAGCAGGTTCAGAGCGAAGCCGACCGCGGCCGCGAGGCCGGCGAGACCGAGCTGCGGCGCGGTGAGACCGAACGCGAGCGGCTCCTCGCGCATCGCGTTCTCGGGGACTTCGACGAGGCCGCGCTCCTCCTCGCTCATGGCGGCGGCGCCCTCAGCGGGTCCGGGCCCTTGAGCACGATCGGAATGACTCCGAACGGCAAGAGGAGCATCAGAAGCGCGCACGCTGCCGCGAGGCCGAGCATGGCGTTCGTGTCACCGACCGTCGGTGGGTTGCCCGCCACGACGTGCGGCAGCGTCTGGAGGGAAAAGAGGATGAAGACGATCGTCCAGCCGAAGCGGACCGCGAGCAGGGCGAGCATCAGCTTGAGCCAGGCGTTCGTGAACCGTTCGGTCGCGGGGATCGCGTAGGCGGCGAGCGCGATCGGCCCGACGAGAACGAGCAGCTTCTCGATCGCGCCAAATGCGCCGACGAGCATCTGAAGGAACGTGAGGATCACCGCGGCGAGCAGACCCGCCGAGAGCCACGCTCCCGTGTTCCAGTTGTCGGGCCCCTGATTCACGTGCGAGTCGAAGCCCGCGTTCTGGAGAACCTGGAACACGCCGCCCGACGCCGGCCAGGAGTCAGGTCCGCCAACCGCATTGCCGGGGATCGAGACCTGGATCATCGCCAGGTCGGTCGCGGCAATGAACTGGGCGAGGACCGAGACCAGGAAGATGCCCAGGACCGAGAGCGTCGCGCCGATGACGAACCTTGGCGTGACCGCACGGACTGTATACGTGGACTCGCCCGTGGTCCGGCTGACCATGATGAGATAGCCCAGGATCAGCCCGCCGAGGGTGATAAGCGGGATGGTCAGGACGAGCATCCGGCCGTACAGGTCGGTGACGGTCGAGTCGGTCATCGGGTCAAGGGGTGTGAGGAAGTGGCCCTTGAGGTTCCCGATGTCCGCGTAACAGGCGTCGTGGACCATGTTCGAGTACCAGAGCGTCAGGTCGTGGATCGGGTCGCCGATGAAAGGAATGTCGCCCTGGCTGGTCGTGCTGGTCAGCGATGGTGCAGGTACCTGGACCTGGGCGGGCGTCGACGCGCCGGCAAGGCGACCCGGTAGCCAGAGGATCAGGCCGAGAAGGCCGACGGCAATTGGGACCAGCGCGGCACGTGGCACGGGCTTCGGCGTGACGCGCGAGACGCGCTGGAGCCGTCCGAGCGGGAAGTGGGCCGCGAGCGAACCGAGGCTGGGGGACGCAGCCATCGTCGGTCGACCGCTACGGCGAGCTGATAAGGCCGTATGCCACGGCGATGGCGGTAATCGTCCCAACGATGACCGAGGCGAGGAACATCCAGATCAGGCCGTGGATGCCATTCTCGATCCGCTTGTGGGCCCGATGCTCGGCCTCCGCGTTCGAGCCCGCGAGCGTCTTCTCGATGCCGCCCCAGACGATGACCGCGCCCGAGAGCGTGACCCCGAGTCCGATGGTGATCGCAACCAGCGCGCCGATCATGTTCTCGACCGGCTGTAGGGCCTTCTGGGCCGCTGGCGGCACAGAACTCGCGGCTAACGCGTTGTGCGCGCTCGCGAGGTAGAAGGCGGCCGTTGCGGCGAAGGCGGCGAGTCGTCCGGGGACGCGGAGACGACCGTTCATGGCTAGTTCACCCCGCCGCCCGCTGATCGGCGCCGCCGGTCTGCTCGCGACGCGTTCGGACGAAGTCGACGATCTGCTGTTCGGTCGCCGTCGCGAGGTCAAGCCCGGCACCGCGGAACCAGCTCACGACACGCGAGAGCGCGCGAAGCCGGTCGTACTCGGAAGCCGGGATGATCGCGACCGCGAGATGGCCGCGGGCGGTGATCGTTCGGACCCGGCCTTGAGCGACCTCCTCGATGAGAGTCGCAAAGGCAGCCCTTCCTTCGGAGGCGCCGACGGTTCGCAGGGGCGAGAGGATCGCGCGCGGTTCAGAGGTCAGCCGCCGGATGGTCGCGTAATCGGGCGCGAGCAGCGCGTCCAGATCCGCGAGCTCGGACGGATCATTGACCGCCTCGGGAAAGACGTTGAGCGCGTGCAGCGTGGCGAGCGAGTCTTCGACCTTGCGCCAGCGTTCGGCCTCCTCGTGGGCGATCATGACGGCGAGCGGCTGGCCGTCCTTGAGACAGACGATCGGCTCACCTCGCTCCACCCGTTCGATGACGGCCCGAAGGTTCGCGCGCAGGTCGCGCGTCCCCATGGCCGTAAGTACGGCGTTGACGGTCACGACACTTCCTCCTTGTCTTCGATGACCATTCCGTCGGGCAGCGCCTCGAGCACCGCGAAGGTCCGGCCGCGCCAGGTCACCAGCAGCGCGGTCGCCCGAGCCTTCCCGATTGCCGCGTGAAGTTGATCGCGGACGACCCGGACCGGCACGAGCGGCCAGACGTCGTCGGGCCGAATCGCGCGGAGGCGTACGGCCGGCCGGCCGTGGATCAGGACGACGACTTCGTCGCCGCCCTTCGCTCGTTCGAGGTACTCGCCGAGCCTGGGTCGCAGGTCCGTGGAACTAACCAGGTGCATCACGCCGTGCACGCTAGTCCCCGGCGCGCGGCCGCACAAGACTAGTTCCGTACCGTTCCATGTACCGTTGGGAGGTCCGGCTGGAGTACGGGGCGCGAGCCCTAGCAAAGAGGAAGCGAGCGAGCCGGCCGCCGAGGGGGAGGCAGCCGGCTCGCAGGACCGACCGCCTGAGGCGGTGGCGGTCGGGCTATTGGCCAGAGTATGGCGGATGGGTCGCCCGGTCACACCGTCCCGGATCTGCCTGGAGGATGGTCCAGTCCGTCGCCAGCTCAATACTCGATCTGCACGTCGAGTAGCCCGTCGATCTCGGGGTTCGATAGCCACGCCAGCTGATCCAAGATCATGCCGCGCCGTTGATCCGACCGCTGCCGGTAGGACGGAGAGGTCAGGCGCCTGAGAATCTGTCGGCGGACCTCCTTTACGAGGTTTGACCGTGCTTCCGCTTCCGTAGCCGCTTCGCCGGACAAACCAAGAACTTCCAGGCGCAGGAAGACTCGCTCTCCGTGTCTGTAGCCAGTCACATAGAACGCGCCTGGCAGCTGACTAGCAGGTATCCGTCGCGGAAGCGCCCACTCTCTCTCGGGCTCGTACCGGACGAGCGAGCTGATGCCGTACTCATCACGGACGATACCGAGCCGTTCACCGCATGATTTGCACTTCACCCCGCTGCGGCTCGGTGGCGGTGACTGCTCGGCGCCGCACAGAGGGCAAGTGGTCGTGGCGCAGATGTGCCCGGCTCCATCATCGTCCCCATATCCGCCCATCGGCCGATCCTCCGCCGGAGCAAAGAGCCTATCGCATCGAGGCCGAAGGGCGGAGGGTCTTCCAGACTTTACGGGGCCCCGTAGACCTCAGAGTCGGTCTGATGGACGCGGATGATCACGTCTTGGAGCATCGAGTCGGAAACGTGAGTGGCCGGGCCACGAGCACCGCTGGACGGTGTCCCCGCAGAGCCGATCTCGTTGACGTGCCTGGGCGAACCAGCGGCGAAGACTCTCATGCGACGTGCCCAGGTTCATCGCGATCTGCCGGAACGGCTGGCCCGACGTCTCGGCCAAGCGCACCGACTCAGTCCGGGACTCGCTGCTGTGGTGATTGTGCTTCCTCCCAACTCCGGACTCCTTCCCGCGGACGCTGCCGCGATAGTACGTCCCACGAATACGGGGTAGGTCCACGGGTAGGCGTCACACCTAGCGTGTCATCGGGACAGCGACTTCGTGGTTTGTAGTACGCGTGGGTCCTCAGGAAGCGGGCGACTCGAGCTCGACCCCGTCTACGCCGACGTGACGCTGGCCCGCTGGAACCCGCTGGGAGGGAATCAACGCGAAGACGATGGACCTGCTCGAGAGGGAGTCACTCGTCAACGCTATCATCTCGGCCCGGCTGGCTCTGAACCGAACTAGCCACGGGAAACGCTGGCAACAGCGCCTGATGAGAAGACGCCCTGGAACACAGGCTGCATTCGGCTGGGTGCGGAACACGAGGTGAACCTAGCCAGCCGCACGCTGACAAACTGCGTCGGGGCCCTCATACGCTCCCTTATCCGAAGGTACGCCGGCAACGTCCCCGAACGTACGAGAGCCATGGGTGAGTGACCGCCTAGACTGGACAGCGAAGTCGAATGAGTGGGATCGGGGCGCAGGGGAATGATCAGTCAGTTCTGCTCCAGGTGTGGCTCAGCCGCTCCGGCCGGAGCCGTCTACTGCTCGCGATGCGGAGCGTCGCTTCAGGCTCCTCCGGCCGAGGCGTATGCGCCCCCGCCGTCCATCCCCACCGTGCTGCCTGTAACCCCAGCGGTCAGGCGAGGAGGGACGAGTGACACGGCGATCGGCCTTCTGGCCGCTCTGCTGGTGGTGGTAGGGGCGCTTGGCGCGATCCTACTCGTCAACATGAGGTCGGGGTCTGGAACCGCAACCGGAGACTCCGCGACCCCCTCTGCCCCTGGGGCTCTAGCAGCCACCCCAACGGCGACGCCGTTCGTTGTCTTCACGCCTGCAAGCACTCCGACGCCAACACCGACTCCCACACCGACATCCCTGCCAACCCGTCCCCCGTCGTTACTTAGCTTCAGCTCGCTCACGTATACGACCAATGCATGCTTCCAGCAGGTCCGAGATCCGGATGGTCACGTGGTCTGGGGAGGCAACGTCAAGCTATCGATGACGGTGACGAACTCCTCCGCGAGCACGAGCGACAACGTCTGGCTTGTGGTCGAGTCCACCGGCATGACGGCGACGCCCGCAGTAATAGCGAAGGACACCGGCCTTCAATACAACTACAAGATCGGTTCTTCCCTCGTCCTGAAGGGGCCCACGATCGCCGCCGGCAAGACTACACCGCTGACAGCGACGGTGTTCTTTGAAGAGCCCGCTCGAATCGACTATCGCGTGCACGCCATAGTGGGTACGGAGAGTGCGATGGTCGACGCCCTGGCCGCAAAGGATTGGACGGAGGACTGGGGCGACGTGTGGACGAGCGTTAGCCTCTGTTACTAGATGGGACGCGTTCGTCCCTCACGTGTGCGGGATCCTCGACGCTGAGCGGAGCCTGTGCCCGCGAGTAGACCTAACGCACCAACAGATGATCTCCTCAGAACTGGATCATCGGCCAGAGCCTCGAGCGTTCCTGAGGGATCCATGCCTGAGAGCTGATGGCCCCAGGCAGGTAAGGGATCGGGATGAACCTGCGGTATGCGAGGAAGCCCCATGGAGGCAGGGACTTTGGGAACGGACGATGAAACGCTTGGCCGTGGTATTCGCGCTCGTTGCAGTCGCGGCCTGCAACAACTCGCCCCCTGTGCATGACCCGAGCGGCACGGACGACCTGAGTCAGCATGGCCTCTGAATGGACTTTCCGTGGCGCCATTGGGACGAGTACCATTGGTCTTGGCGTCGGTAGTGGGGTTCTGGACGCGCGACGGGGGGGTTCCGCCGGTCCCAAGCGAGGCCGTCTGCGCGATTTCTCGCCCCGTGTTTCAACGGGGTCTGGATCAAGAGATGAGGAGGGGTCGATGAAGTCTTGCGTCGCGAGTAGCCTGCGCATTCGTGCGTGCCAGGTAGTAGCTCGTTTGCTGGCCCATGGTCCGGCTGCGTTCCTCGTCGCCGGGCTGACAGTGATGTTGATCGGCCCGGCCGCGGGTCTGGCTGCGGCGGCTTCGCCTGCGATTGCCTTCGCCGACGGAACGCATGTCGTCGGCGCCGACATCCAGCCAGGTACCTACCGTACTCGGGTCGGATCGGACTACTGCTATTGGGAAAGGCTCAGCGGATTCGGCGGAACCCTCGACGAGACAATCGCCAACGACATTACGGTCGGGCCCGCAGTCGTCACAATCTCCGCGTCCGATGTGGGGTTTTCGTCTACGAACTGCGGGACCTGGACGGACGATCTGTCCGCCATCATCTCGCCGTGGAGCCCGATCCCTGAAGGGACCTTCATCGTCGGCACGGACATCCTGCCGGGATCGTACCGCACCGGCACCGGCTTGGACGGCTGCTATTGGCAGAGGCTGAGCGGATTCGGCGGGACGCTTGGTGAGATCATCGCCAACGACTTCACGGACGGATCGGCAATTGTCACGATCTCCCCATCCGATAGGGGATTCTCGTCTTCCAACTGCGGAACATGGACAAATGTCGTCGCGCCTCCGGGTTCGACCTATCACGCCCTTACACCTACACGCATCCTGGATTCCCGCTACGGCACGGGCCTATCGGGAGCCTTCAGCTCGCACGTGGCTCGGACCTTCACGGTCACGGGCGGAATCGTTCCGTCGAACGCTACCGCGGTCACTGGCAACCTGACCGTGACCGGCCAGAGCAGTCTCGGCTTCCTGTTCGTCGGGCCGGTCGCGATGAACAACCCGACCAGCTCGACGCTCAACTTCCCGTCCGGCGACGACCGAGCCAACGCCGTCACGGTGGCACTCGGGGCCGGAGGGACCCTTTCGGTCACCTATGCCGCGCCGACTCTGGGTCAGAGTGCCCAGGTGATCTTCGATGTGACCGGCTACTTCACGCCCGATGCCAGCGGAGCGACATATCATTCTCTGACTCCAGCTCGCCTGCTCGATTCCCGCTACGGCACGGGCCTATCGGGAGCCTTCAGCTCGCACGTGGCTCGGACCTTCACGGTCACGGGCGGAATCGTTCCGTCGAACGCTACCGCGGTCACTGGCAACCTGACCGTGACCGGCCAGAGCAGTCTCGGCTTCCTGTTCGTCGGGCCGGTCGCGATGAACAACCCGACCAGCTCGACGCTCAACTTCCCGTCCGGCGACGACCGAGCCAACGCCGTCACGGTGGCACTCGGGGCCGGAGGGACCCTTTCGGTCACCTATGCCGCGCCGACTCTGGGTCAGAGTGCCCAGGTGATCTTCGATGTGACCGGCTACTTCACGCCCGATGCCAGCGGAGCTTCGTATTTCCCGCTAACCCCCACACGCATCCTGGACAGCCGCTACGGTACGGGCCTTGCGGCAGCCTTCAGCTCGCATGTGGCTCGGACGTTCGGAACCTCAGGCGGCACCAGCGGCGTTCCAGCCAGCGCCACAGCCATTACAGGCAACCTAACGGTCACTCAGCAGACGTCACTCGGCTTTCTCTATCTAGGTCCCAACGCCACGGACAGCCCGACAAGCTCGACGCTGAACTTCCCCAAGGGCGACGACCGAGCGAACGCCGTCACGGTGGCAATTGGGGCCGGGGCGACCCTTTCGGTCACCTACGCCGCACCCACGCTCGGACCGACTGCCCATGTGATCCTGGATGTCACCGGCTACTTCGCGCCATAGGTGCGACGGACCGCTTTCGCCTCACCGTGTGAAAGGTGTCAACCAGCGCCGCCCTCGAGCATCTGAGGAGTAGCTGGCAACCGCGGACGCCGGGTCGGGTTAGGAATCGCAGCTTCTGACCGCTTGTCTTGCGCCCTGGGATCAGCCCGGGCAAGTCGAGGCATGGAGAAGGTGCCGGACCGCCGCGAGGGAAGCGGTCCATCATTTGCCTCAGACAAGTGCCAGATAGGCAGCGGTCCGGACGGTCACGCGGGCCGCGTGACGGCAAGCGGCGGATTCCCGGAAACGTCCGACCAGCACCACCCGGAGCGTCGCGGGCCGCCTCAGGCCAGGTTCGGGGTCGCCCGTCTTCACCTCTCGCGAATTGCTGCAGGCGATCGAGGTGCTCACGCAGGCGAGAAGCACGCTTTCGGATTGAGCCCTTGAGAGGACGTCCGGACCAGACGGCCCTGAGGACCGGGCCGACTCCGGGCCACTCGACTCTGCCTGCTGCGGCTCAGCTCGGCAGAACCTGTATGGGCACGGCCATCGGCATCGCCGAGCCTCAGCCCGCGTCCCTCAGGAGATCTCCATGAACCGTCTTGCCATCGCCAACCGGCTGGCTTTGATCGCGACCGTGCTTGCCGCAATCACCGCGGCGGCGGGACTCGGCATCGTAGGCCTGTATCGCGACGTGCCCTTCTGGGCCCAACAGGCCCGCGGGATCGACGTCGCCACGTTCTTCCTCGCCGTGCCGATCCTCGCGGCGGGAATCTGGGCTGCTCGTCGCGGGTCGCCGGTAGGTCGACTCGCGGTGATCGCCGGCCTGCTGTACCTCGCCTACAACTACGCGATCTTCGCCTTCTCGGTCGTGATGAACCCGCTGTCCGCGGTCTACATCGCGATCCTCGGTCTTTCGGTCTGGAGCCTTGCGTTAGGCCTTCCCGCGGCCAAGCCGGCGGCTGCCAATGACACCCCCGGCGGCCGGCTGCCTCGCCGCACTTCGATCGGGGTGTTGTTCTTCGTCGCGTTCCTCTTCGGGATGCTCTGGCTCGGCCAGATCGCGTCAGCGACCACGAGCGGCATCCGACCAACCGACCTCATGAAAGCCAATCTGCCAACGAACCCGGTCTACGCCCTCGATCTGGGACTCTTCCTGCCGCTGTGCGTCGCGGCCGGCGTGGGCCTTCTCCGAGGCATCCCGCAGGCGGCGGCTTTCGCCCTCCCGATGCTCATCTGGGTCTTCCTGACCTCGGCAGGCATCGTGGGAGGGTTCGCCTTCGCTGCGCTTGCAGGTGATGAAGTCCCACTCGCCGTGGCGGTCGTCGTCGGCACCGTGGGGATCCTCGGCTTGCTGCCTGTGGCCGTCGCCGTGCTCCCAGGCAAGGCCCCTGCAGGCGGCGCCTCTTCCTAGGGTTCGAAGCGCCTCAACCGCCGACGAGACGCCGTGCGATCGTGTCGGTCCAGGCATCGACCGCGGGCCAATCGCGATAGTCGCCCTCGGGGATGAACCTGCGGCCGATCTGGCGCTCGAGGAAGCTCAGATCGCTGCCTTCCATCGTGCCGCGATCGAAGGCACCGGCGAACACGCGATGGTCGATCGGCCCGAAGGCGCGTTTGAACCCTGCGACCTCTCGCGCCTCGACGGGCGTGGACTTCGCCCATTGTCCGATTGGACCCACGCTGAACAGCCAGACCGGCCGGGTCGACAGGGCCCCCTCGTTCCGCTTCACGAGCGCTACCGCTTGCTTCATCCAGTGCTGGCCGTACACGCCGCTGCCGATGACGTAGGCGTCCGCCTCGGGCATCTGCGCAACTCGTTCCGCCGCCTCGGCCTGAACCTCCAGGCCCGAGGCCGCGAGCCGCGAGGCGACGTGTTCGAGCAGGAGGAAGAGGCCGAAATCGCGCTCGCCCGCGCCAAGGATCGTGTCTGCTGCCTCCCGATCCCGCATCGCGCTCGCCATGCGCTCCTCCGCCTGGGCCACGCTCACGATCGCCGAAGCCGCCGATTGCCAGGCCCCTCCGAGATCCTCGAGATGCCCGCCCGCGCTCGGCCCATGCCTCGGCAAGGTTCGCCAGCCCCCGGCGCTGGCTGTCAAGTCTGCGCGCATTCCGGCGAGGCCGGGTCATGAGCGTCGCCGTCCAACGCGTTGGGATGCACCGGAACTTGTCTCGAGCCATCCACAGAGAGCCGCGTGCGCCTCGCTGTCTGGGTCAAGGAAGTCCATATGGCTGCCGCCTGGCAGCTCGATCAGCTCAGCGTCGTCGCCCGCGGCTCGCGCATCGGCAACGTATGCCCTCGAAGTCTCAACCGGGACCACGTCATCCTGGTTGCCATGAATGACCACCTGGCGCACGTTCAGAGGCAATAGGGCGCGGGGGGACGCCTCTGCATATAGCTCCGGCACAGTTTCTGGCGATCCTCCGAGCATCATGGCGACGGCGTCGTCGCCGAGTCGAAGGCGGAATGCGCGCTCAAGATCAGCCAGCGGCGCGAGCCCGGCGACCGCCGCGAGCCTGAGCCGCGGTCGACCATTTTCCACCTGCAGGTCTTGCGCCCGCTCGAGGTGCAATCGTCCGCTCGCCCGAGATCCAAACCAGAGAGCGAGCTGGCCGCCGGCCGAATGGCCGGCCATGAGCACGCATTCGAGATCGACGGATATACCTTCTTCGACAAGGGTCGCCAAGCAGTCGATCGCGGATTGGACATCCTCGGCCGGCTCTGGCCAGCGTCCGCCGATCGCGCCGACTCGTCGGTACTCGATATTCCAGACCGCGAACCCGCGAGCCGCGAGGTCGCGCGCGACCGGGTCGAATTGCTCGCGCCCGTACAGCATCCGCCAGAAGCCACCGTGGAGCAGACAGACCACCGGAAACGCCACATCGGTCGATGCGCCGGCGGGTAGATAGAGGTCGGCCACCTGGTCCGTTTTCGGACCGTAAGCGACCGTTCGGATCGTCGTCGGCATCATCCCCTCGGACCAGTTGGTCGCGTCACTGATGGCCTCTCCGCAGGAGCAGCCAGCGGCGGTAGATTACCGCTCCGCGCAGCTGATGCCGGGGGTCGATTGCCGCGATGATGTTGGGAACATCCGCAAGATCGCAGCCTTCGCGAGCTTGATCTCATCGCAGGGATGTTCGCGAACGTCGGCGTCCGGACCCGGAACCGGTCGAGGAACTTGCCTCCTCTGCCCTAGACGTAGTAGAAGACCTCGCCCACGGGGGGCCCGCGGAACTTGGTCTCGATCGGCTGGCCGTCGCCAGTCGATTATCTGGCGAACGAGCCCGACCAGAAGGCTTCAGCAGTCGTTCCCGATGGCCGTCATTCGGCTCGCCGAAGACGACGCCGCAGCCAACCACAGGGTCTCGTGTCGCACGTGTTCCGGGAGCCTGCGCCTGAGAGGTTCGACGGACGCCGGCTCGCTCTGGTCGTCGACGAGGATTCCCGCAGCTGGCCGCTCATCGCCCAGCCTCCCAGCCACGACGCCTGGCGCGTGACTCGGTCGTTTGACCCCCTCGTTGCCGAGGCCCGAGCGCAGCTGGAGCCGCCCGATCTGCTCGTGACGGATCACCTCATGCCCGATGGCTGGGGGATAGATCTCGCACGAACCCTACGCGAAAGAGAGTCCGGACCTCTGTCCTGGTCGTCTCCACTTTGGCAGGCTACCTGCGGAAGCCTTTTGAGCCCGCAGCCTTGCGTAGGATGGCTGGCCGACTGACAAGCGAGCACTGCCATGTCGACCGGCGTCGCAGGTACGTTTCGCAGGCTTGAGTTGCTCGAATTAGCGTTGGCCAAGCCGGCCCCGGATCTGCGCCTCCGGTCCCGTCCTCCAGGCATGCCCGTCGTTCCGGGCTCCGCTGACTTGAGGACTCAGCCGCGACCGAGGAGATTAGCGCCGCGGCGACTTCGGGCGACCACGCCGGTCGCCCTTGTCCTTCTGGTCGTAGGGTGTTTCTCTGGGCCTGCGCGACGTAGAATCCACGCTGCATAGTGACCCTCGTCGTGTCCGTCCCCCGCGAGGGTGGGAGGCGGTTGGAATGGTGCGACGGATGGCTCGCGTTGCGCTGATTGCCGGTCTCGTTGTCGGCTGCTCGACAGGTGCCGGAGCGACGGCCCGGCCCGACCCGACCAACCTGACCCAGGCGCCGGCGCCGGATCCTTCGACGGCCGCCGTAATCGCGAAGTACCAGGCGCAGATACCGGAGCTCATGGCCAGCCAGAACGTCCCGGGCATTGCCGTCGCCGTTGTTGACGGCGACCGCGTTCTCTGGGCCCAGGGCTTCGGCTACGCAGATCGGGACAGGCAGACGCCGGTCACCCTGAACACGATCTTCAGTGTTCAGTCCATGTCCAAGCTGTTCACAGCAACCGCCGTTATGCGTGCCGTCCAGGAGGGCAAGGTCGACCTGGACGTTCCGATCACGACGTATCTGCCGGACTTCACGGTCAACAGCGCCTTCGAGCAGCACCCGGAACGAAAGATGACGCTCCGGATGCTGCTCAGCCACACCGCAGGCTTCACCCACGAGGCTCCGGTCGGGAACAACTACGAGCTGGATCCGGGGACGTTCGACGAGCACGTCAAGAGCATCGAAGCCACGTGGCTCCGCTACCCCGTCGGCACCGGATACGCCTACTCCAACCTGGGGATCGATCTCGCCGGTTACATCCTCGAGAAGGTGTACGGAAAACCCTTCGCCCAGCTGATGACCGACGAGGTGCTTGCGCCGACAGGCATGGGCCACAGCACCTTCGACCGAGCGACGATCGACGCGACGGCTGACCGCGCCATCGGCTACACGGCACTCGGGATTCCGTCTCCGGTGGTCGACGTTCCGATGACGGCCGCCGGCGGTCTCTATGCGAGTATCTCGGATCTGGCCAGGTTCCTGAGTTTCCAGCTTGGCGATGGCACGATCGATGGCCGGGTCGTGCTCGATTCCGGCCTGATAGCCGAGCAGCGCACCGTTCCCGCTCCGAACGCGGGCTCGCAGGCAGGCTACGCCCTCGGCGTCGTGAGGACTCGCTGGCGCGCCGAGCGCTACCAGGACATCTTCAATCACGGAGGCGGTGGATTCGGGTTCCTGTCCGATCTGTGGTGGGTGCCGTCGATGCAGCTCGGCATCGCGGTCCTGACCAATTCGTCGGAGCACAAGCTGCAGGGAGATCTCGCGATCTCGATCTTGCATGACCTGGTCGATACCGGGAGCACGTACGCAGAACGACTGGCTGCCCTTCCGTTCCAGGGCGACGTCATCGATTTGGACACGAGCTACCAGGCGCCTGCCGGGATGGCGGACCTCGTTGCTGCCGCGGGCATGCCTGCATCGGCGGATCAGGCGAAGCGCTGGGCCTCGTACGAGGGCAAATACCAGATCGCGCAGGACGGAGTGGTCAGCCCGACGAGGCCGGCCAGCCAGTTCGTTGTCTCGAGCGGGATCTCATACTTCGACACCGTCGACCACGACTCGGACTCGGCCCTCACCCGGCATCGGTTGACCGAGGTCCAGCCCGGGCTGTTCCTCGCGGACAACGGCGAGACTCTCGACTTCCGAGGCCAGCAGCCGACCTGGCGCAACCTCGATCTCCTGCCCGCCCAGGGCGGTCCCATGCCATGGCAATTCGGCCTGTTCGGTCTGGTCGTTGCTGCATGGGCGGCGTGGTTCGTCGGCGGTATCGTTGCCGCACTGGCTCGACGCCGGCTCTCGGGCATATCTCCAGCCCATCTGATCGACAGTCGATGGCAACGGCTCACGTCGGTCGTCGCGCTGATGACCGGGCTCTTCGCGATTGCCACGATCGGGCTCGTGGTCCTCTTGCCGGGGATCGTCGACTCCGGGTTCCTGGGCGGGCTCAGGATGTCGATGGTGCTCCGGCTCGTGCTCCACTTGCCGCTCGCGCTGGCACTGCTCGGCTGCATCATGGTCGCCCTGTCGTCTGCCGCGTTCGCACGCCACTGGGGCACGCTGGAGTACCGGCTGCGCTTTGCCGGTCTCGCAATCGCCATCGCGCTGCTCGTTGGCCAGCTCGCCGCCTGGCGTTTGATTGGCTGGGGTCTCAGCTAGTCGAAACGAAACTGATGTCCCTGCCCGGAAGAGGCCACGGGAGAGCAAACGCTTTGCAAGACCCTCGGCCCGGCTGGGAGGAAAACGCCAGGCGAGTTCGAGTCGGATGAAGGATCTTCGGGCAGCAGCTGGTGAACGGTACTTGGCGAGTGAATGCCGTCTTGGGCGCACTTGTCTCGCAAGCCTGTTCGCGCGCGAGCTTCTTAGAAGTAGTCAGCGAGCGCAGGTCGCAAGAATCGTCGTTCCCTGCACGTTGGTAGATTGCTCTACAGGCTTGCGAGGCGGGATCAACCAGTCCACTCCCGCCATTGGCCGAGGCGCGCCGGCTACTAATTGCCTACTACTAGGTCCCAAGTTAGTAGCCAGGAATTGGCCGAGGCGCGCCGGCTACTAATTGCCTACTACTAGGTCCCAAGTTAGTAGCCAGGGAATGTCGGCACTCTGACGCCCTCGTCAATCCCGGTCAGCCGGTTGGGGTCCTGGGCTTCCTCGTAATCCCGCCCTCGCTAACCCCCACGTCAGCCCTCTTCGTCCCGATTGACACTGGTTCACGCATGTCCGCGAGTGGCGTGTCCCCCCGGAGTCGATCGGACAGATCAGGGGCAGGCCGGAAGACGAACGTTTGGCCTTGCTTGAGCTGAACGAGGTACCCGCGATGTGCCAGATCGAGGAGGTCCGTCCTCGCGGACTCGTAGACCACGCTGTGGCTGGTCATGTGCGACCTGAACGTATAGTCCTGATCAGGGTGACGGAGGGCGTGACTCAGCAACGCGCTCTGGCGATAGTTGAGGTCCGCGGACTTGAGGAGAGCGTCCGCTTCCCTGACCTCCATCATCTTGCGCTGCAAGTACTCATGAAGCTCATTGATGGCTCGCCGGACCACGCCCAGCTGATAGAGGATGAAGTAGGTCGCATCACACTCGTCAGTCTCTGTATAGAGGAATGACTCAGCGTATTGACCTGGCGCCTGCTTCAGAATCCTCGAGATCGACAGGTACTCCGTTAGCCAATAACCGTGCGAGAGCATCGACCAGTAGACGAGGGCTCGGGCGGTGCGCCCATTGCCGTCGACAAACGGGTGGTCGTAGGCCAACCACAAGTGCAGAACCATCGCCCTCACCAAGGGATGAAGGAATCCCTCCGTTCCTTCGTCATTCGCAAATCTGCACATCTCGGCGAGCCGCCGCTCAAGTTGATCGGCCGCCGGTGGCCGGTGCAAGACCCTCTGGCTTGCCGAGTCCACGACATCTACGCGGACTTCACCGGGCTGCTGAAGTCTGCCTGCGGCAGACTCTTCGTCCAGCGTGCCTTCGGTCACCAGACACTGCAATCGCTTGACGAGGTCCGGGGTGATCGGCTTTCCGACCCACTGCCGCACTTCGTTCATCGCCACGTAGTTGTTGAGAATCATCTGCTCGCTCTTGGTGCGAGGCCGTCGTCCAGTGGTCAGCATCTCCTTCGCGACCTGCCTGGTTGTGCTCGCGCCTTCGAGTTGACTTGAGGTGATTGCCTCTTCGATCAGCGAGCTGACCAGATACCGCTTCCTAGACTGTGAGTTGGTGACCAACTCGCTGATCGCAATCTCGCCGCTCGCGCCCTGATCGATTTGGTGCAGCATTTCGAGAGCGGGATCGGGCAGCATGAAGCGGAACGGCCGCCCCTTGGTGTCGACCAGTGGAAGAAGGCGTGACGAGCCTGCCCTCGCCAGCTTGATGCCCGCCCACCATTCCTCCGAAGTCAAACCGGCAGGAGGCTTCAAGTGCCTGAGGGTATCCCAGTGGGGATACCGGTTCCCGACAACGGGCTTGATCCCGGCGCCAATGATCTTCGACAGATTCTTCGAGTCGCCGAGCGTCTTGCCCCAATCTGGAGGCTCTACCGGGATCTTCATTGATGCCCCGCTACTAAATGCAGGCAGGATAGTAGCATGGGCTTCCCTGATCTACCAACCCCGGCCGTTCTGGTATCTAGCGTCGCGGCGCGGAGGGACCGCGAGCGGTCCGAGCAGGCGCCGGGCATCCTCAGCCGGGCGGCCATGTACTCGAGTGCAGCGCAGGCACGCCATCACACGTCGGGGCGATAGATGGCCGCAGGCTTGGCGCCGCCGCCAGATGTTCCGCGGCACACCAGGAGCACGCTCTGCGTGGCGAGCCTCTGAGGGGTAGTCATCGCGTTCCAATGGACGGTCGAGACCTGCAAGCTCCGGCGCCCCTTCGTTCCGCTCCAGGACGGCAGAAGGCTCGCCGTCCGAGCCAGGGTGTCGGCGTTTCATCCGGCAACCGGTGCGTTCGCGACGCCCGATGTGAGGCCAATAACCGGAGCAGATCAGCTGCTTCACTTGAAATGGAAGGCCTGGCGAGGCGGGAAAGAACTACGGCTCACGCTCGGCCCAGTCAAGTGACGCAAGCGAACGGATTGGACGAGCTGGCCGAGACGTTCGTTGGCAACGACTGAAGTAGTCGCCGATCACCGGGAGGCTCTGAAGGTATGCCGGTTCACTCCTTTCGGGGGCGGCCTCGACCTCCGCAGAATCGAGAGGCCCCGCTTCCTGCGGGGCCTCGGTGGTCTTGGCGGTATCGACTGGTACGGCTTCTGGGACGACCCGGTCGTGCCCAAGGAATCCGGCGGGGTCTCAGTAGATCAGAGGCTTCGCTGAAAGAGGCAGAGACCTCCGAGCCGTGGGACGATCGGCCCGCTTCGCCCACCTGCGCCCTAGATGAAGTTGCCTCGCCCAGAGGCCGACGAACTCACCTCGGCCCGAAATCCTGGGGGCTTAGCAGCCGTTGACGTACACCTTCACGGACCATTGCCCGGTGCTGTTCTGGTTGCTGAGGCTCGAGATGTCATTTCGGGACGGTTTCCTTCCGAGCACCGCGACGGATGCTCGCGCGCGGCTACCTGCTGGACCTCCGGCTCGTCACTTCCCCGAGTGAAAGAATCACACTCGTCCGAGCGGGGGCGGCCGAACGGCGGGTTCCGGCACGATTCGGCACGTTTGGGTACTGGACGGCTGGTCAGCGTTTCGTAGCCTTCTCGCTCGGAGGGCCCGGGTGTCTGGGCGTGTGGAGTGAGGTTGGGAGTGCGCTGGTTCTCTAGCTCGCGCCGACGACACGGACGGCACCGTGGACGTGGGGTCCGGCCGGTACGCGGTTTGACGTCGCCGCGCACGGCTAAGGGGAGCTGGCGCAAGCCGAGCACCGGCGCCGCCAGGCCGTTCGGTCCTCTGGCGGAGCACTGTCGGCAGCCGATCGCCGGTGTCTAGACAGCGCATTACCACTACGCGAGGCGTCCCGACGTCGATCGTCCGACGTCGCGAGTGCGCGCCCGGTGGCGGCGGCGCTGGCCGCTACGTGCGAAGGGCGCGTCGGAGCCGCGGCGCATGCATCAGCGGAGCCGTTCACGATCCGATCGACGCCCGCCGCATGCAACGAAGGAGAGGGCGAATACGGCAGCTCGTGAGAGGGCTGTCAAGGGTAAACGCAGACCTGCGCGGAACCCACGACGAGCTCGAACTCTTCGAGATCCTGTGCCGTGCACTCGCCGAGTCAGGGCTGGCCATGGTCTGGGCTGGCCCGATCGACCCCGTGTCACGACGACCGCAGGTCGCAGCTAGTGCGAGCGGCGAGATGGCCGAGATGGCCGGCTCGAGTGGCCTCCAGCCGTGTCCCGTGCCCCAGGCCCGGATCGAGGAGGCGATTGCCACAGCGGGTCCTCTGGTCCTGGGCCTCGGCCCATGCTCGCTGAACACGGCATCAGGGTCGCGCGCCGATGTCGTGGCCCGTGCCCTCTTTCCCATCCTGGCGGACGGTTTCGTCGTGGGCATGGTGGGCTGCGTCGCGACGGATCCAGCCTTCTTCGGCGACGTCGAAATCGACCTGCTGGCTCATGCCGTCACCCTGGCGGCTCTCCGTCTCGGCGCTCTGGCGAAGCTCGAACGGGAACACGAGATGGCGCGCGCACTGCAAAACGAGCGTGACCGCCTCGATCGACTCACGACGGCAATGCGGAGGATCGATCAAGTCGCCATCAGGACCGACGATCCGGCTGCGGCGTATCGGGAGATCTGCCAGATACCAATCGACCTTGGTCTCGGCGCTCTGGCCTGGTTTGGCACTGTCGATAGACTCGGAGCGATGTGGTCGCCACGCATAGTGGCATCCGCCGGACAGGTCGACTATCTGCGGTCGGCTCCCGTCATGCATCGACGACGGCCCAGCATCGCGGGGAGGTTCGCCGCCAACACGGAATCAACGGCCGGCTCGCGTCACCACGTCGTGGTGATCGATGACTTGCTCGCCGATGCTCGGTTCGAATACCGCCACGCCGAAGCATCTCGAGCCGGGGTTCGATCGGTGGCAGCGGCCCCGGTCCATGTTGGCGCCCACAAGATCGGGTCACTCGTTGTGTATGCGAGAAGCGTCTCAGCCTTCGGAGCCAGCGAGGTGGCGGTGATCGAACGACTTGCCCGGCACCTCGGCCACCTGGTCTCGCTGCACCGCTCAGAGCGCCGACGCCGAGCCCTCGGCGAGCAGCTGGCACGCTTGCTGGGCCCGAGTCCTCTGCGACTTGAGAGTGGCAGCGGGGTTCATCGCCAATCTTCCGTAGAGCAGCCGGGACGATCCTGCTAGGTAGATCCTCTGAACCGTCGGCTCACGAGGTCAAAGGGCCCGTACCTTCCACGCTGCGGCGTGTTGGGTAGGAAGACGCCGGCTACGTCGAACGCCGCATGAGGGGGCGATTGGTACGGCCGAGTACTCGTCCGTACGACGGCCTGCCGAACCTCGGTGTGGCCATGTCGGCGAAGCCTGAGGGACTCGAATGAAACCCGCGAAGTTGCTCCCATCTTTCCTGCGACGCTCGATAAGGGCGAAGCTCATGGCCGTCTTCGCACTCATATTCCTGGTCATGGGCGCAGCCTTCGGCATAGTCATCGTCTTCACCAACGAAGTTCACACCGACGTGACCACCGTCGACGCTGCCTACCTGCCGATGACGCGGGACGTGGGATCGCTTCACCGAATACTCGCGGAGTATCGATCACACCAGCTCAGCTACCTGCTCGCGACGAATGCCCAGGACGAATCCAACGCCAGGGACGCCCTGGTCAAGGCTCAGGCCGAGACGGTCGCGGCATTCGATGACCTGGCCGCCCTGCCCATGACTCCCGCTGAGCAGGCCGACTACGCGCGGGCTAAAGCCGACTGGGAACGCTATCTGGCCGAAACCAAAGACGTTGCCACGGACACAAGCCAGGCGAGCAAAGCTCAGGCGGCCGCGGCTCTCGCCTCGGGCGACCCCTCGACGACGATGAAAGACATGGACACCGATCTCGATGCCTGGACCTCTGAGGTGGGCACCAACACGGACGGTGTATCGGGGAATGCGGTCTCCTCTCTCGAGACGATGCCGTTCGTGATCGTTGGCTCTCTCGTCATCGTCATCGCCTTTGGCATGCTGTTTGCGTTCCTGTTCTCGCGTGGGGTCGCAAACGGCCTCCGTGCGGTTCAGACAACGCTCACATCCATGGCGGACAACTGCGCGACCTCGCTCGCGAACGGGTTGGGCGCGCTGGCCGAGAACGACCTGACCCACGGCGTCCGTGCGGTCACCGAGCCAATAGGGAGCTACGGCTCCGACGAGATAGGCCAGACGGCGGCCGTCACCAACCGCGTGCTGAGCCACATCCACACCACGATCGACAGCTATGAGCGCGCTCGCGCCGGCCTGGCCGAGACGATCGGGGAGGTGAAGTCGGCCGCGGAATCCGTGGCCCGGACGGGCGCCGACCTGAATGCGGCCGCGACGCAGTCGGGCGTCGCCTCGGCCCAGATCGCCCAAACCATCAACCAGGTAGCCGCCGGCGCCTCAGAGCAAGCCCGGGCCTCGTCGGAGACCTCCAACGCGAGCGTAGAGCTCGGGGCCGTCATTGGCCAGGTCGGCGCGGGTGCCGGGGACACGAGCAGAAAGGTCGAGGCCGCGTCGCAGGCACTGTCCGACATGGCCTCCGCGATCGAACGAGCGGCCCTTGCCTCGACTGAGGTCACGAGCGTGTCCGTGGCGGCGATCTCCGCGGCCGAGCGCGGCCGAGCGGCGGTACGCCAGACGGTCGCGGAGATGAGCCGGATCAAGGCCACGGTCGAGACCGCCTCGGTCCGGGTCACCGAGCTCGGGGCGAAGTCGGATCAGATCGGGGCCATCGTCGAGACGATCGACGACATCGCAGAACAGACCAACCTGCTGGCTCTCAACGCGGCCATCGAAGCCGCGCGAGCCGGAGAGCAGGGGAAAGGCTTCGCCGTCGTGGCCGACGAGGTGCGGAAGCTTGCTGAACGCTCGTCGCGGGCCACCAAGGAGATCGCGGCGCTGATCGCGGACGTCCAGGCGGGAACCACGCAAGCGGTCGAAGCAATGCAGGCCGGCGC
>DAHXON010000006.1:0-48742 GCA_027364875.1 Chloroflexota bacterium | reverse complement strand
GTCTCAGCATCCGACGCGATCTCATCGATTGCCGAAGAGACCAATGCTGCCGCGCTGCGAATGACCGAGTCGGCCGAAACGGTCAGCCGCGCGGTCCAGTCGATCGCCGCCATCAGTGAAGAGAACTCTGCCTCTGCCGAAGAGGTTTCCGCCGCCACCGAGGAGATGTCAGGGCAGGCCGAGGAACTCAGCGCGACCGCTACCAGCCTCGCCGAGATGGCGGGAACACTCGACCGGCTCGTCGGCAAGTTCCGGATCGAGGGATCCGCGTCGCGGGCGTCAGACTTCTCCGCGTCATCTGCCCGGACATCCGGCCCGTCTCAACTCAGGGGCAGCGCGTTGCGAGCCGCATAGCAACCATGGGCGGCGACGATTGGCACAATCGCCGCCGCCCGTACTCATCTCCAGCCGATATCTGAGAAGGGGCGTCATCGATGGGCGACAGTCAAGTCGTGGTCTGCGAGCTCAAAGACGAGCGTTACGGACTCGACATCCGCCGGGTCTACGAAATCATCCGGCTTCAGCCGATCACCGTCCTTCCAGACGCCCCGGCTTTCGTCGACGGCGTGATCAACCTGCGTGGCCGGATCGTCCCGGTCGTGGACTTGGCGGTCCGATTTGGCTTGCCGCGGTCGTCAGCGAGCAAGTCCAGCCGAATCGTGGTCGCCGGGGTTGGGGAGGCCCGTGTGGGCCTGGTGGTCGACGGCGTTTCTGAGGTGCTGATGGTCCCCGAGGAAGCGGTAGAGACCACGCCGAGCGTGGCCGCAAGCGCCGGCTCCAGCCATGTACGGGGCATCGCCAAGCTGGGCGAGGACCTTGTGATACTGCTCGATGTGGACGCGCTCTGCGGCGAACAGGAGCAGTCCGAGCCTGCCTGCGCGGCCGGGTGACCACGGCCGACTCCTCGCTAGGGGTTTGTCGGCCGCCATCGGACCGGGCTGCTTCATCGGGGAGCAAGCGAGCGCTCGACGAATCGAGGGGTCACGCTGGGGCGTTGATGCGATGAACGATAGACACACAGTCGAGCATGCGGTAGCGCTGCTGGACCGCGCCCTCGTCGAAGCTGATGTCGATGGCTACTGCGCCTCATTCCACGCGGTGATCGTGCGGATCTGCCCGACCGAATTGTGGCTCAGCCTGGCATCGCCGGATGAACGTCTAGGGACGATGCTTGCCGATCAGCCGGTTCGGCTCACGATCTCTCGCGGACAAGGGGCTCTGGTGAGCCAGTCGAGGTTCCGTCGCCTCCTCGATCGCGACAAGATGCGGGATTTTGCGGCGACCTGGCCCGGCACGCTCGAGCATGTCCAGCGTCGCGCTCACGTCCGCTACAGGATCGATTGGCCCGTCCATTTCCGCCGCATCGACCCGGCGACCGGAACGGCGCTCGGCGAGGTGCTACGCGGCACCTCGCTCAACATCAGCGCCGGCGGGCTTCTCTTTGCGAGCGACTCACCCGTGAGCGTCGACGAAGAACTGGAGCTGACGCTGCCCCTCCACGCCGGTGACGGCTTGAAGATGCATGGCGTCGTGGTGAGATCGCGCGAGGCCGGTCAAGACTCAAACCCGGCCGGCGAGCCCGGGCAGATCCAGTCGGCCGTCAGGTTCACGCGCATGAGCTCTCCGGAGCAGGAGCGCATCCTGAGGTTCATCCGACTCACCGAACACCGCCGCGCTGGCGGCTTTGCGTCGCGATCATTCCCGGCATGTCTCGACTCTCGCGGGTGAGGTGGCGAAGCCGGCGCGTCTCTCATGCACGCGTTCTCACCGGAAGGCAACTTCCCGTACGTCAGACGCCTGTCTCCTCTTTCAGCCCGCGAGTTCCACTCGGAATTCCGAGCACCCTGAGGCGATTGCGCGATGTACGGCGGTCGGAGATGTAGGGCGCGCCCTCGGGCCACGTCGTCGAGCTCCGACCGGACCTCGTCAAGCTCGATAGCTGCCACGGCGTGTCGGATCCCGAGGCGTTCTCCGATGGTGGAACCCTGCACCCTCTCCGTGGCTCTGTGCCTCTACACGCCACCCTTGGGCTTGATCCCGTCGCGGAGCAGGGCAACGAGCCGATCCGCGAGATCGGGCTCGGGCCCCGGATGGTGGGCCGTCCGAAACAGGAGAGCCCCCGTGACCACGTCCAGGAGGAGATCCGCGTCGACGTCTGCCCTCACCTCGCCGAGGTCCATGGCGGAGGCGAGATGGTCGGCGCGGCCCTGTCGCAGGGGGCCGAACGCCTCGGATAGGTAGCGCTTGCCAAGCTCCGTGCCCCGAAGGGCCTCATCGATGAGCATCACGATCGCGAGCGCGTAGGCCCGGTCTCGGAAGGACTGAGCCCTCGTTCTGACGATAGCCTCAAAGGGGTGCTCGGGCTCCTCCTCGACCAGCCATACCGTCGCGATCGACTCGAGTATCAGGCTCTCGCGCGACAGGCCACGGCGGTAGAGGCTCGATTTGGAGCAGCCAGCTTCGCGGGCAACGCCTTCGATCGAAATGCGGGCCGGCCCTACTCGACTGACCAGGCGAACGGTCGCCTCCGCGATGGCCGCGTCGAGCTTTTTGGAAGGTCCTCGACCCCGGCGCCGATCGGGGCCTGTGCGGTCAGCGGTGGTCATGCTCCCTCCGGCGAGTAAATGAGACGACACCGTATGAAATACGCAGATTGCAGGATGTCCGGTCCGCGAGGTTGCGCCGATGCCCAAGTTGCGCCCGCCGTCGCACCGCGGAGGGCCAAGCCCAATCGCCGTGTCAATAGGAGCCTTACATGAACCTGCGTTTCAAAATCCTGGGCGTCGCCGCGATCCTCATCGTTTTCACCGTCGGGCTCGGGATGACATCACTCTTCGCTCTGACCTCGGTTCGCGACAAGGCCCAAGCCTCCCTCACTCAGGGTAGCGATCGTGCCCAGAGCCTGTCGAACGCAAACGCCGCCCTTCTCGATGAGGCCCGCGCGGTTACGTATGGAGTCGTGACGGCAGGCGATGCCGCGAGCCAGCAGACCATCGATGACCAGATCGCAGCTGATGACAAGACAATCGGCGCCAGCCTCGACGAGTTCGCTCGCGCCGATATGACCGCCGCCGAGAGCTCGCAGCTCGCCGATCTGCGAGCCCAGCTCACCTCGTATGACGGCGTTATGAGTCAGATACGGACGTCTTCCAAGGCCGGCGACGCTTCGGGCGCCACCTCGCAGCTCGTGGCCGCCGCGGCGGTCCGAACCAAGGCGATGGACGACATGGCTGCCCTGATGAGTAGCGCGAGAGCTACTGCCCAAGCCCTCAACGACCAGATCGGCTCGACTTTCCAGACCGGCCTCATGGCCATCATCCTGATCCTCGTCGCCGCCGTCCTCGTCGGCCTGGTGGTAAGCCAGCTGATCGCTCGAGCCATAAGCCAGAGCGCCGGGATGGTAGTGCGCGAGCTGGCCGTGATCCAGGGTGCGATAACCGAGTTCACCGGGTGTCTTGAGGGCCTCGCCGAGAACGACTTGACACGCGCCTACAAGTCGCATGTGACCTACATCGAGCACGTCAGCCGCGACGAAATCGGCCAGATCGCCGGGGGTCTCAACGAGCTCCTCACCGGTCTGAAGAAGATGGTCGGCGCCTACGAGGTGTCGAGGACCAACCTGACCGGCGCGATGGGCGAGGTCCGCGCAGCAGCCGACGAACTCAGCCGAACGAGCGCAGAGCTCGACAGTGCTTCGGCTCAGACCGGCACCGCGACCCAGCAGATCGCCAACACTATCTCGCAGGTCGCGAGCGGTGCATCGGATCAGGCCCGCGCGGCCTCCGATACGTCCGCCAGTTCGCAGGAGCTCATGGCCATGATCTCAGAGGTCAGCGCCGGAGCTCGAGAGACGAACAAGCGAGTGGAGCAGGCCGCCGACGCCGTGGGTGCTACCACCTCCGCGGTCAACCGTGCCGATCAGGCCGGAGCCGAAATGAGCGTCTACACGGGCCGTGTGCATGCCGCTCTCGAGAAGGGCATCGAGTCGGTCGGGGAGACCGCCGCGGGGATGCGCCGGATCAGCACGGCCGTCGAAACCACGAGTGAGCGCGTGGGCGAGCTCGGGGCCAAGTCGGACCAGATAGGTGCGATCGTCGAAACCATCAACGACATCGCCGAGCAGACAAACCTGCTTGCTCTCAACGCCGCCATAGAGGCCGCCCGGGCGGGCGAACAGGGCAAGGGCTTCGCCGTCGTAGCCGACGAGGTTCGCAAGCTCGCTGAACGCTCGTCGCGGGCCACCAAGGAGATCGCCGCCCTGATCGCCGAAGTCCAGAGCGAGACGACCCGTGCAGTCTCGGCCATGGATGCCGGTGCGGCCGAGGTCCGAGCCGGATCAGACCTCGCCGAGAAGTCGGCGTCTGCCCTGGCCGAGATCAAGACGGCGGCAACCGAGCGCGACCGCTCTCTCGAGCAGGTCTTCAGCGCTCTGGCCCAGATCGGAGCAGCCTCCAGCCAGGTGGTCGCGGCCTCCGACGCCATCGCCGCCATCGCAGCCAAGACCAACGCCTCGGCGGCGAGCATGTCGAGCGCGGCGAGCACCGTATCGAGCTCGATGGAATCGATCGCTGCGGTAAGCGAGGAGAACAGCGCCGCCGCGGAAGAGGTCAGCGCCGCTACCGAGGAAATGTCCGCTCAGGCCGAGGAGGTCGTCGCCTCGGCAGCGAGCCTCGCCGCGATGGCCGGCCAGCTCGAAGCCCTCGTGGCCAGGTTCAAGATCGAGGCCGGCGCGGGTCAGCCCTCTCGCGAGGCAGATCCGACTCCCATCGGCGCCCGACGCGCTTCTGCCACCGGCGATTCTCCTCGAGCTCGCCAGGCAGCCTGAGACAGATCCCAACCGAGCCGCCGCGCCTCGGCACCGGCGCGGACGGATCCGACTCGCGGGCGCAGGCTCTCATCCGGTCTGCGCCCTGCGAGTACCAAGTGCCGCCAGGAAGGCGGCTTGACAAGAGCGGCCGTGTCTCTGCCACAAGCTCAGACGTCGCATAGGAAACCGAGGAAGACATGAGCGAATCTCAGATCGTGGTCTGCGAGCTCGGTGACGGGCGCTATGGACTCGAAATCGGCTCCGTCTTTGAGATCATCAGGGTCCAAGAGATCACGGCGGTTCCGCAGGCGCCCGCGTTCGTCGACGGCGTGGTTAATCTGCGCGGCCGGATCGTCCCGGTCGTCGATCTGGCCCGCCGCTTTGGAATGCCGGCCATCAAGCCGACTAAGGCGACCCGGATCATTGTGGTTGCTGCTCAGGGCACCCGCGTTGGCCTGATAGTTGACGGCGTTTCCGAAGTCCTTATCCTGCCTGACGGGGCCGTGGAGCCCGCCCCGGAAACGACGGCCGGCATCGACTCAAGCTGCTTCCAGGGCATCGCGAAGGTCGGCGATCGGCTCATCATCCTGCTCGACCTTGGCGCACTCCTCGACCACGCTTCGCAGGATTTGACCGTAGCCGCGTGAGCTTGCCGGTGCGGAGACAGAGCGTGTCGGCTCGCCGTCGCCCTGGCGTATACACCGCGGATCGGCATGTCTCCCCAGCCGGGCAGCATCGGATAAGCGCGAGTGGCCATGGGCGCGCGGCCGAAACCGTCGAGCCTCTCAGCCGAGCCATTTCCGCGGGCCGGAGTCTCGGGCCGATCCTGGGCGTTGCGCTGGTCTTGGTGGCAGTCGCGACCACGTGGAGATCCTGCTCTCGAGGATCGCATACGTGCGAACCCTCATGACCGTCGGCGGCGACGACCGTATGGCGTACACGGCCGGCGTTCGCCGGCGTTCAATGGAGTGTTCAGTTCGACAACCTGGGACGCACGTGTCTTGCGCGGAACCGCGCGTGAGCGCTCCGGATTGCCGAGGACACGGGCGGCTCTTTTCGCCCGGCAACTGGCTGCTCGCGGCCGCCACTACAGTCGCTCTGAGGCAGGCAGTTCAGGCCACACGGCTCCACGTGACCAGGCCGCCCGACTGGGCCCGACGTATGTCTCCTCGCTGAGCCAGACGTTCGAGATGCGCCAGCGTCTCTCCGAAGGCGAGGAAACGATGGGCCCCGGCGAGCTCGCGGAATTTGCGATGACGTTCGGTCCACGGGATTGCCTTTGCCACGGCGAACGCGGACTGCGGTTCGTGGGCCAACGCAGCGAGCACGGCCGCTAGCCGCTGAGCGTGATGAGATTGCTGACTCGCCACGGCGCCCTCGAGATCCGTAAATGGCTCTCCGTGGCCGGGCAGGACAAGCGAGGGCCTTAGGTCCGCCACTCGCTGCAGAGCGCGGAGGTAGCCTCCGAGCGGATCGACGGGTTGGAACGGAAGCGCGCTGACGTTGGGGCTGACGTGCTCCAGGAGGTGGTCGCCGCTGATGAGCACCCGGTCGGACTGGCGGAAGAGGCAGAGGTGGCCCGGTGAGTGGCCAGGCGTGTGCACCGCCTGCCAGGTCGTGGCTCCCACCGCTACCACCGCCTTGTCGAACAGGGGCCGTTGATGGACCTGTGGACTGTGGACCGCGTTGAGCGACGTGATGGACCGGGCGAGGTGGCCGGGCGGGACCCCGTGGCTCGCCAGCCAGCTGTTGAACTCGTCGCGGTGCGCGGCGCTTGCCCAGGCCGAGGTGGTTGCCTCCAGGGGATGCATCAGCACGGAGGTGCCCCAGGCACGGTGGATCGAGGGGGCATGGCCCAGATGATCGACATGACTGTGGGTCGCGACGACCGCAGTCAGACTGGTGGCGTCAACTCCGGCGCGGTCGAGAAGCACGAGGATGTGGCGCCAGCCGCCGCCTTGAACCCAGCCAGTATCGACGAGGGCCGCTTCACCGGCGTCGAAGAGCAGGTATGAGTTCGCCGAGCGGAGTGGCGCCGGCAACGGAACAGCGGCCCGATGAACTCCGGGGGCAACCAGGTCGTATTGGACCCCGGCGGTCATGGGTGTCTCCTGCCGGCCAGCGCGCTTCTCCTTGGGAGAGTCGCCCCCCTCCGTCGGAGGAAGATCGTCACAGAGCGTGAATCGGAGGGAGGCGAGCGGATTCTACCAGAGACATTCGAAACGAATTGACGATTCGAATACTGGTGGCTATCGTCCGACGGTGTCGACTCAGCATCGACTGAGCAGTCAGCGAGCCAGGGGACGAATGCGCATAGCGAATCTCTCAGGCCGCCTCGTGATCGTCACGGGTTCGTTGGCAGTTGACGTCGAGACCGCAAGCTATGGAGCATTCGGGTCCGATCCGCAGGCGGTGTTCGACCGATGGCACGAGTTCGTAGGCTGGGCGGCAGTTGCGGACTTGACGTCCGCCACTCCCTTTGACCAAGCCCACCTGTATGCGCCGATGCCGTGCCCCCGACAGCTATTCGCGATCGGATTGAACTACCGCGAACACTCCGCCGAATTGGGGCTGATCGATGAGGCTCCCATCGTGTTCACGAAGTTCGCGTCCTCCATTACGGGTCCATACGCCGACGTGGAGCACCCTGGGGGTGAACTCGATTGGGAGGTGGAGCTGGTCGTGGTCATCTCGAGACGGGCGCGGAGGGTGTCGGAGGCTAGTGCATGGGACTACGTGGCGGGATTGACCGTCGGTCAGGACGTCTCTGAGCGGATGACGCAGTACGCGGGCCTGCTCCCGCAGTACAGCCTCGGCAAGTCCTTCGCGGGCTTCGCGCCAATGGGTCCATGGATTGTGACCCCCGATGAGTTAGTCGATCCCACCGACCTGGCCCTCGAGTGCCGGGTCAACGGCAGCGTCGTGCAAAACGGCCGCACGTCGGAGATGATCATGTCGGTGGCCAGCCTGATCGCCTGGCTGTCCGAGACCGTCACGCTCTACCCGGGCGATCTGATCTTTACAGGAACGCCCGCCGGCGTGGGCTTCGGGATGAGCCCTCCTCAGTTCCTTTCGGTAGGCGATGAGCTTCTGACGCGCATCGAAGGCATCGGGGAGCTCCGCAACAGGATCGTCGCCGGGCCACTGCCAGACTAAGCAAGCGCTGAGCCCATGCCATCAACAACTATCCCGACAGGGCCCGAATCTCCACCGTGAGCGGGCGCACCGAACGATCGATGGCTTCGCTCGTCGGCAGATGCGTCAGATCGCATCTCTTAGGGAATCGCCGTTATTCACGTAATAATTCGAAAACACTTGACGTTTCGAATATCGCGATGCTACCCTCCGAATGCCAGTCTGGCCAGTCGCGCGTCTGACCACGTGATGGGGCAGATGGTCGGTTTCGCGTGCGCTCGCGGAGGGCGGCGTGCGGCCGATCGAGATCAAGACCGTGGCACGGTCCGCCGAGTCTATCGAGGCAGAGAATCCCGGTCCCTTTTCTGAGCGGGCGCTCTTCAGCGCGGCCGGTCAGCCACCATGTTCTGACCAGCAGGCAAAGGAGGCTCATGGCAATCACGGCAGTGATGTCTGGCATCGGCGAGACAAGCTTTCAGGACCTGCCGCACCGCACCGCCATCGGCATCTGCGTCGAGGCCGCGACCACGGCCGTAGCCGACGCGGGCCTGACGATGAAGGATATCGACGGCCTCCTCGTGCAGCCGCCGTTCTTCGCCTCCCCGCGATTCCACATTCTCGTGTCCGAGGCTCTGGGCATCTACGTCAAGACCCTCTGCGACTCGACATCGATGGGCGGGGCCTCCTACGGCGCCCAGCTACTGACGGCAAAATGGGCCGTCGAATCCGGCCTCTGCAACAACGTCCTCATCGTGGCCGGCGAAAAGCTGCGAACTGTTGAGCTCGGCGGGGCGATGATCATGTCGCAGTCCGGCGCTCACAACATGGACTACGAGTTCCCGTACGGGGCAACAGTGCCGTCGTACTACGCACTCGTCGCGACGCGCTATCTGCACGAGTACGGACTAAAGGACGATGCGCTCTATCCGCTCGCCGTGACGATGCGCAACCACGCCGCGCTGAACCCGGCAGCCCTGAAGCGCGATCCCATCACGGTGGACGACGTCGCCAAGTCCCCGATGATCTCCTCGCCGCTTCGGCGTCTGGAGTGCTCGCTCGTCAACGATGGCGGTGCGGCCTACGTCGTGTCGCGCAAGGGAACCAGTTCCAGTCCGAGGCGCGAGGTCGAGTTCCTCGGCATCGGCATCGCCGAGTCCTACTACCACGTGGGCCATCTCGTCAGAGGCGACGGCAAGGGCCACGACCTCGTCCGTACAGTGGCGGACGTGGCCGGCAAGCGCGCCTTTGGCCAGGCCGGGGTCACCGTGGACGACCTCGACGTGGCCGAGGTCTACGACAGCTTCTCGATCACCGCGGCCGTGCAGCTCGAGGATCTCGGAATCTGCGGTCGCGGCGAAGCCGGCGCATTCGTCGGCGCCGGGAACATGAATATCGGGGGCAAGCTGCCCATGAACACCCACGGCGGGCTCATGAGCTGCGCCCATCCGGGCGCCTGCGGCGGTATGACGCACTTCGTCGAGGCAGTCAGGCAGCTCCGCGGAGAGGCCGGCCAGAGACAGGTTCCCGACTGCGAGATCGCGTTGGTGACCTCCGCCAGCGCGATCGCGTCGAACTTCTCCGTGTCCATTCTGGCTCGCGCTCGCTGAAGCCGAGGAGACCCCGATGCCCAGACCACTACCTACGATCAATCGCGACTCGGAACCTTATTGGGTCTCAGCCCACGATCACGCGCTGAAGATGCAGCGGTGCAAGCGCTGCGATCAGTTCCGCTTCTATCCCAGCCTGTCCTGTCACTTCTGCGGATCACTCGAATTCGATTGGGTCCCGATCAGTGGCAAGGGGGAAATCCACACCTTCACCACGGTTTACCGCGGGCCCGGCGCTCCATTCGCCGACCTGCTGCCCCTCGTCGTCGCGATGGTCACACTCGAGGAGGGGCCGACGATGATGTCGAACATCGTCGGCTGCCAGATCGAGGACGTGAAGATCGGTATGCCGGTCGAGCTGGCCTACGAGGACGTCAACGACCAGATCACCCTGCCCGTCTTCAAACCCGCGCGATAGCGGGCCGAATGACAGCGCGCGTCGGCATGACCAAGCATCTGACCCTGACCTTCGACAACGGTCCAACGCCGGGAGTCACCGAGCATGTGCTCGATGAGCTCGCGAGCCGCGGCATCCATGCGACGTTCTTCGTAGTCGGTCGCGACCTCGAGCGCGAGGGGAGCCGGGAGCTCGTCAAGCGGACCAGGGACGCCGGTCACCGGATCGGCTCTCACACGATGACGCACACCGTCCTCTTCGGGATGGCCGACGATCGGGCGGTACTCGAGGTGGAAATCACCGCCGCCAATCGGCTCCTCGGAGACCTGGCCGAACCTACGAAGCTCTTCCGCCCCTGGGGCGGCGGCGGGAACCTGAACAAGGATCTCCTCAGCCCGACGGCCGTGGACCTATTGACGGCCGGTGGGTACACGCTGGTGCTCTGGAACTCGGTTCCGCACGACTGGGAGGACGCGTCCGGCTGGGTCGATCGGGCCATGAGCGACATCCAGGCCCGAGACTGGACCGTCCTCGTGCTCCATGACATCGCAAGTGGTGCGATGGACAATCTCGGCGCCTTTCTCGATCGTGTGATCGCGCTTGGCGTGACCGTGACGCAAGAGTTCCCCGACGAGTGTGTCCCGATCCGCCAGGGCCGAATCGTCGGCGACATAGAGCGCTACATCCATGGATAGTGAGGCCCACGTAGCCGGCGGCGACCAGCCGCCCCTCCTCGACCAGACGGTAGGCGACCTGCTCCGCTCGGCTGCCGCTCGTGGCGGCGAGAAGACGGCCCTCGTCGAGGGGGCTTCGGACCGGGCAACACGACGGCGCTGGACGTACGACAGCTTGCTGGCCGATGCGGAGCGATGCGCGAGGGCCTTGCTGGCGACGTTCGCCCCCGGGGCACACGTTGCGATCTGGGCCCCCAACGTGCCCGAATACCAGGTGCTGCAATACGGAGCCGCGCTCGCGGGCATGGTCGTGGTGACGATTAATCCCGCGTTCAGGCGAGCGGAGCTCGTCAGCGCTCTCGAGCACGCCGACGTGGTCGGCTGCTTCACTGTCAAGCAATTCCGGGGGCGCCCGATGATTGGGGTTGTGCGCGAGCTCACCCCCGAGCTGCCCAGACTCTCGCTCGTGGTCGACCTCGAGGATTGGCACGAATTCCTCACGACGGGCGATCCGCGGACTCCATTCCCTCTCGTGGATCCGCGGTCGCCCGCACTGATCCTGTTCACGTCGGGAACGACCGGGCAGCCGAAGGCGGCGCTGCTCTCGCACCGAACCATCACGAACAACGTGGCTCACGGAGCGGCGGTCATCGCGAACACCGCCGCCGACCGCGCGGTGTGGCTCGTGACGTTGCCGATGTTCCACCTCGCCGCATGCGTCGTCGCGGCGATCGGCACTCTGTCCCTTCACGGCACGCTCGTAACGATGCGGCAATTCGATGCCGCCCTGGCTCTCGAGCTGGTCGAGGAGGAGCGGGTGTCGATAACCAACATCGTCCCGACGCTAATGCGGGCAATGATGAGGCACGCCGATATCGGTAAGCGGGATATCGGTTCATTCCACACGGTGATGCTCGGCGGCGCTCCGATCCCACCCGATCTCGTGCAGCAGGTGGAAGCGCTCGGGATGATCCCGATCGTGGGATACGGCCTCACCGAGGCGCCTATGGTCACGATGACCCGTGCAGGCGACACCTGGATGGATCAGGTGAACACCTGCGGCCTTCCTCTCCCACACATCGAGGTGAGCATCGCGGATCCCGAGTCCGGGGCGCAGCGGAGCTGCGGCGAGGTCGGCGAGGTCTGCGCGCGCGGTTTCAATACGTTCCTCGGCTACTACAAGGATCCGGTGGCGACTGCGGCGGCTCTCACGGAGGACGGCTGGCTGCGGACAGGCGACCTGGGGGTGCTGGACGACCGAGGGTACATGTCCATGGTGGGAAGAGCTAAGGACATGATCATCCGAGGCGGGGAGAACGTGTATCCACGAGAGATCGAGGATCACCTGGTTCATTTGCCGCAGATCGCGGATGCCGCCGTGATCGGCCTTCCTGACGACTACTACGGAGAAGTCGTTGCCGCATTCGTTCAGCTCGCGGCGGGCGCACGGCTAGATCCGGCCGCCGCCACGGAGACGCTTCGAGTCTCGCTCACGGGTTACAAGATTCCATCGCGGTGGTTCGTCGTCGACGAGTTTCCGCTCACGCCATCGGGGAAGATCCAGAAACCCGCCCTCCGGGAGAACTGGGCTAAGGGCAAGTATCGAGAGGTGCAGCGTGTCTGACGCCGAGTTCCAGGCGCTACACGACAGGGTCGTCGGGACCCAACTCCCCGGGGGAACCTTCATCGTGGCGGAATACGAACGCTGGCTTTCGCACGATGCCCTGCAGTCTCCACCTCTCCCGGAAGGCCTGCTGCATCCTGTGTGGGTGTTGCTTGGCGCTCTGCGCGGCATGGGGATCACGCTCGGCGAGCTGATGGCGATCGCGGAGGCGGGGGAGGGCACGATGTTCGGAGAGACCGAATTAGAGCAGGTCGAGCCGCTACGCACCGGAGTGGTCTACCTGGTGCGCGGATCCATCACTCAGCTGGCGCGTCGCGAGAGCCGGAAGATGGGGCCGATGGATCTGATGACCTTCAGGCTCGAGATCGTCGACCCGACGGGCGCTGTCGTGGCCGTCTCAGTCCAGGTGTTCATCATCCCCAGGAGGAGCGGGGCCAATGCTGCGTGACCTTGGCCCGGGCAGCACCTTGCCATCGCTAGCGTTCACCGTCGACGGACCGAGCATGAAGATCCTCTCGCTGATCATGCGAGACCCGAATCCGATGCACTACGACCCGGCCGCCGTCCAGGCCCTCGGGCTCGGCGATCGGCCCATCAACCAGGGCACGATCAACATGGCCTACCCGATCAACGCGCTTCTTCGGATCGTCGACTCGCCCGCCCAGTTGAAACGATTCGCCTGCCGATTCCAGGGGAGTCTGGTCGCCGGCGACAGGGTAGTGGTCTCCGGGCTCGTCACGGCGGTCGACGAGGAGACGGTTTCTCTCGACATCTGGCTCGACCGTGAGGATGGTGGGCGAGTGCTCACCGGCTCCGCGGTTCTGGCTCGCGGCTAGCAGAGCACGCCGCAGGCACCCAGGTCGAGACCGGGCGGCGGGCAGGGGTTCGGGCGGACGGCCGCATCCCGCCTCCCCACCGACCTCAGGGCAGGGCGCCCTCGAAGGACTCGTCGAGGGCGACGACGCGGCCGCCGCTGGCCAGGGTGACGACCAGCGTGCTGAGGTCATCGCCGGCGAAGCATAGGTTCGTCGGCCGGGACCTATCGCCCATGTGGATTCGGCGCGACAGCGCGCCACCGCGGTCGAAAACGACCACTTCGTCAGTCTCGAATGCCGCGACGTACAGGGAGCCGTTGGCGTCGAACGCGATGCCGTCCGGATTGCCACCATCGGGGACGATGCAGTAGACGCTGCGTCTTGAGGCGCCGTCCGGGCCCACGGAGAAGCGGAGTATCTCGTCCGTGGTCGAGTCCGCGAGGTACAGATCGCCGTCCGACCCGAAGGCCAGCCCGTTGGGGAACTTCGCTTCCGTGACTACCGTGTCCATCCGTCCCGTGGCGAAGTCGTAGCGGCTGACCCTCGGTGCAAACGAGGGATCTGTCGAGTTGCCCGGGTCCGTGAACCAGAGGGTGCCGTCCGGTGCGAAAGCGAGGTCGTTCGGCGCGAGGCAGCCTGTCACCACCTCGTCGACCACCTCGCCGCTTCTGATGAGCTGAATGCCCGGTCGCACCGGCCGTTTCGATCGGCCGGCGAACAACGCGCCGCCGTTCTGAGCGACGACTACCGTGCCGTCTTTGTCCACCGCGAGTCCGTTGGGCCCCCCGCCCGTCTCGAAGGTGATGATCTTCGCCGTGTCATCGAGCCGGAGCGAGTAGACGAGACCGCGCGACATGCTCACCACGAGCAGATCCCCTCCGGGAAGCCAGAGCGGCCCTTCGGTGAAGCCGATGCCGCTAGCGACAACTCGGAACGGAACTTCCGCCATCTGCTTCTCCTTGTCGGACTCTTGCCTGCGCGCTGGTAAGTCGTCGTGGTGGTTTGCCGGATCGGAAGACGCCGCGCGACAAACGGTCCGCTGGTCGCGCGGAGCCGCAAAGGAGCCGATGGCGTCGGCGGGACCGGCCGGCCGAGGGAGTCAGTCGTGCGCTTCGGGGTGTTCCGCCACGTACTTGCTGAGGTTCTCCTGGGTGTGCCTGTAGTGGGTGCGAAGCACTTCCCCGCCGCGCTCCCAATCGCCGGTCAGGGCTGCCTCCAGGAGAGCGCCGTGCTCATCCGTCGACCCGGGGTTGTAGTGCACGAGGGACACGGACCACCGGCGGTACATCGTGGCCTCCTCGGCGAGCTGCCGCACGATCCTGAGGAGCCTCTTGTTGGGACATGCCGAAACGAGCACCTCGTGGAAGGCCGAGTGCGTCTCCGCCCAGCGATCCAGCGCGTCTCCATCGAGCTGTTCGTCGTTGTCAGGCGGCGGAGTGCGCGAGAGCACGTGATGAGCAGAGACCACGGCCCCTTCCCACTCGGTGTCGCCTGCCTCGAACGACGCCCGGAGCACGAGTGGCTCGATCAGGATTCGGGCCTCTGTGAGCTCGTTGAGCACGGGGATCGACAGCGGAGTAACGACGTAGCCCTGGTGGGCATTCGCCTCGACGAGTCCCTGGCTGGTGAGCCACGTTAAGGCCTCTCGGGTCACGCCGACGCTCGCCCCGTACCGCTCACTCAAGTCGGCGAACATCAACCGCTGGCCCGGACGCAGACGCGCCGCCATGATGTCCGATCGAATTCGATCCCGGACATCGACAGCCATGGTCTTTTTCGCCGGTCCGCTCTTCACGCGACGACGCTACCACAATACCGCAATGGTGGCAAGGTTTCGAAAATCACTTGACGTAACGAATATCTGTGCCTAATGTTGCTGCCACCCGGGCGCAGCCCACGGATGGAAGGAAGCGCGTATCTTCGTGACTGAGCGGATCAATGCCGCGACAGACGGGGTGCGACAGAGGTGGGCGCGGCCCAGGTATCACGGAGCGCGTTTCCGCAGCTCCAGCGACGGTCGTTCTCGTGCAAGGGAGAAATCCTCAATGGTCAGGAGTCGTTCCGAAGGCTCGTTCGTCACGCGTCAACCTTGGTGGAACGCCGCGACAGGTGCCCTGGCGGTGATCGCCCTCGTGGTCGCCGGCTGCAGCAGCTCGACCAGCAGCCCCACACCGACGGCCGGCCCAACGGTCGCCGGGCAGACAACCGCCCCCAGCCCAGAGGGCAACGGCGGGGCCACGGACAAGGGCATCACCGCAACCAGCATCAACCTCGGCGCCTCCAACACGCTATCAGGCGCCGGCGCGGCAAGCTGCACGCCTATCACGGACGGTGAGGCCCTCTGGTTCAACCACATGAACCAGACCGGTGGTGTGGCAGGCCGGCAGATTAGCTTCAAGGTGCTCGACGACGGGTACGATCCCGCTCGCGCCATCGCCAACATCCGCACCTTCCAGGACGGTACCTTCGTCTTCGTCGGGTCGTGCGGCTCGGCTACCGCAGCTGCGACCTACAAGCAGCTGAGCCAGAGTGGCCTCGGCCTCTTCTTCCCCACGAACGGCGTCGCCGAAGTGGTCAAGCCGCCCTCCCCCGGCATCTTTCAGATCATCCCGCTTTATGAAGACCAGGTCGCCACGCTCATTCGGTCGGCCTTCGGCGAGACCGGCAAGGGCAGCGTCTTCACAGTTGTGAACCCGCTCGGTCAGTACCAGTCGATCATCGACAATTCGAAGAGCGTCACGACGAGCCTGGGCGGGACCTTCATCAACTCCGCGGTCACCCCGCTCGGCACCGCGGACTACACACCGATTGCTCTTCAGGTCAAGGCGGCAAAGCCTGACTACCTCGTCATCAGTATGGGCGGCAGCGACACCGCGAAGTTCATCAACGCGCTCGTTGCTCAGAATGCCCTCCCCACCAATTCGATCGTCGGAACGAGCGCATCCGTCGCCGGCGCGTTCCTCACCGCGTTCGATCCGTCGGCGGCCGCCAAGTTGCGGTTCGCCTATCCGATCAAGCTCCCGCTGGATCCCACCACCGAGTGCGGCAAGCTCCTCGCCGGGACCCAGATGATCAACGACTCCACTGCCGTCTTCGGCTGCGCCAACGGCCAGGTCCTGACGACGGCGATGTCGGAGACCTCGCCACTCACCCGCGCGAACCTCTTCAAGACGTTCGAAAGCTGGACTAACAAGGACGCGGCCCCCGGCGTAATGGCTCCCCTGAGCTTCTCGTCCACCAACCACATCGGGGTCACCACCCTGTACATCCTCACCCCGACCTCGGCTCGTGCGTTCCAGGCCGTCTCGGCCTGCCCGTACGGCGACAAGGCGGATCAGGCCTGCTCGAAGCTGTAAGTCGTCGGTAGGTAGGGGAAAGGGCCTCGAACGATGTTGGTACTGTCCGCCGCGGTGAGCGGGGTCGCATTGGGACTGCTATACGGTCTCATCGGTCTGGCCATCGTGATGCTGTACAAATCGACGGGCGTCTGCAACTTCGCCCAAGGGACCTTGGGGACGCTCGGAGCCTTCATCGGCTTCGCGGTGATCCGCGACCTGGCCCTTCCCCTGTACCTCGCGATCGTCCTGTCACTCGCCCTCTCGGCCGTGGTCGGCGTCATCGTCTACTTCGTCGTGATGCGGCCGAGCCAGGACGCCGGGAATCTAAATCAGACGGTCAGGACGCTGGGTCTCTCGATGCTCGTGCTGGCAATGATGGATGCCCAGTGGCCGAGCTCTCCATACCGGTTTCCGGCCGTGGTCGAAGGCGGAGGCGTCACCATCGCCGGCGTGGTGTTGCCGGGGCAGAACCTTCTGGTCGCTGCCGTCAGCACGGTAATCGCCATCCTGCTTTGGGCGTTCTTCAAGTACAGCCGGGTCGGTCTCAGCCTACGGGCAATGGCCGAGCAGGCGGACACGGCGCGGTTGCTGGGGCTCAAGTCGTCGCGCCTCGGTGCGACGACTTGGGCCATCAGCTGCGTACTGGGCGCGGTCGTGGCCGTCCTGATCGCACCGACCGCCTTCTTGTTCCCCTCAATGATGGATTCCTACATGATGTTCGTATTTACCGGGATTGTGCTCGGCGGACTCACCAGCCTGCCTGGAGCGCTGCTCGGATGCGTGATCGTCGGGGTCATCTCCAACGTGACGATCGTTTCCTTCAATTTCGAGCTTTCCGTAGTCGTTGTGTTCGCGCTGATGCTGGGCGGGATGCTGCTGCGCCCGCAGGGGCTCCTCGGCAAGCCAGAGGCGGCGCGGCTGTGAACCGCGAGCGAAATGAGGCAGCATCGTGATCGCCGGTGACGCCAAGAGCAAGACCGTAAAGGCGAGTCTTGTCATTGCCGGTGGATTGACCGTCGCCGGCAGCACGCTCCCGCTTGACACTTCAATGCAGTACACGCTTGTAGCGGCTTCCGCATGGGCGGTGGCTGCGGTCGGGCTCGACCTCCTGGTCGGCTACTCGGGCCAGGCTTCATTCGGACAGGCGGCATTCGTTGCGATGGGCGCCTATCTCGTGACCGCGATGCGAGTTCAACTCGCGCTACCTCTCGTAGTCGCGACCATTCTGGGCCTCGTCGTCGTGGCGATCATATCGATGATCCTGGGAAGCATTGTTCTGCGATTACGGATATTCGGTCTAGCTGTCTCGACGCTCTTTTTCGGGTACGTGGTCTACACGATCCTGATGGGAGACAGCCTCGCGGACTTCTTTGGCGGTGCGAACGGCATGCTCGTGCCGGCTTTCGAGGTGGTCGGATCGGACCCGCGCCTGCTCATGGTCGTCTCCGGCGCCGTTCTCATGCTGTCAGTGATCGTCACGTCCAACGTGACGGCGTCTCAGACCGGGCGCGCACTCAGGCTGCTCAAGAGCAACGAAGCGGTTGCGGCGGCTTCAGGCGTGAAGGTCAAGCGGGTCAAGCTATTCGCGTTCGTCTATTGCAGCCTCCTCGGCGCGATCGCGGGCGTCCTCTATTCGGGTGTCGTCGGCTACCTGTCGCCTGACGGCTTCACGAGCAATCAATCGATCAACATATTCGCGATGATGGTCGTCGGTGGCTCCGGCACGATCGGCGGGCCAATCCTCGGCGCGATCCTCCTAACCGTCGTCCCTGGATACTTCCTGCGCGAAGGCCGCATTTCGGCGGTCATCTTCGCGGCGATGCTGCTCATCTTCCTGATCCTCCTTCCTGAGGGGTTCTACGGTCTCGCACAGAAAGCCTGGACCAAGATCACGGGCTGGGTGCACCGACTCGTACCGCAACCGAAGTCGGCGATCGACTCGGCGGCGTCGGACCCGGAAGCTGAGCCCGCCGCCGTCTCGGCGGCCCCGAGCGGGAGAGAGGTCTTCCGCGCGGCCGAAGCCGGGGATCGCCCGACGCTCGAGATCGACGACCTGCATGTCCAGTTCGGCGACTTCGTCGCCCTCGACGAGGTCTCGATCAAGGTCCAGCGGGGGAGCATCCACGCGATTATCGGCCCGAACGGCGCCGGCAAGACCACGCTGCTCAACGCCGTATCCGGGCTGTACTCGGCGACCAAGGGTGACATCCGGCTTGACGGCGCCAGCACCAAGGGACTCGCGGCACATGCGATCCGCAAGCGTGGGGTGATTCGAACCTTCCAGACGCCGGCCATCGTGCCGGACCTGGACGTGCTCGATAACGTCAAGCTCGGCCTCGACGCCGACGAGCGAAGCTCGTTCTGGGTCGACCTGCTTGGTCGCGTCGCCACCGGTCGGCGAGAGCGAGCGCTGGAGGCCCAGGCGAACTGGGCTCTCGACGCCGTGGGCGTCCCACGGTCACGGCGCAGTCTGATGGGTCGGGGCCTCGACCTGAGCGAGCAGAAGCGGGTCGAGCTCGCGCGAGGACTGGTAGGGCGAGGGCAAGTCCTGTTGCTCGACGAGCCTACCGCGGGGCTTTCCGCCGCCGAGACGGATGCTCTCGCCCGAGTCCTGAAGGACGTTCACGAGCGCTTCGGGCTCACGATGATGGTCATCTCCCATCACATCGGGTTCATTCTCGACATCGCCGACGAGATGACCGTGCTCGACTACGGGAAGGTCATCGGCAACGGGGAGCCGGCTGAAGTCCTTGCCCGCCCGGTCATCGCTCAGACATTCGTGGGTGTCGAGGCCGAGCCCGACGCACTCGCCTCAAACAGTTCGGCAATGAACACGCTCGCGCTGGGGGTGGGTTGATGGCAGGATCCGTTGGGCTTCAGATCGAGGGACTGTACGCCGGCTACGGGAAGGCAACCGTGCTGCACGGTCTAAACCTGACCGTGGCGCCTGGGGAGATCGTGGGAGTTGCCGGGCCAAACGGCGCGGGCAAGACGACGCTGCTGCGCGCCATCTCCGGAGTGGTCAACCGCTCGGCCCAGACTCTCTCCTTCGAGGGAATCCCGCTCAAGCATGACCCGGTTCGCTCCGTCTCGCAGGGAATAGTGCACGTACCCGAGGGCAGACGGCTGTTCGCCAACCTCACGGTCGACGAGAATCTGAAGATCGGAGCAATCGGCGCCGGGGTGCGCGACTACGAATCGTCGCGGGCTCGCATCGTCGCCATGCTGCCGGCCATCGAGCCGATGCTCCACCGCAAGGCGGGGTTGCTCAGCGGGGGACAGCAACAGCTCGTCGCGGTTGCCCGTGGGTTGATCGGGACGCCCCGAATCATCCTCTTCGACGAGCTCAGCCTTGGGCTGTCGCCCACGGCGGTCGTCTCGATCACGAAGGTAAGCATCGATAGCTGCCGGGAGCTCGGAACCTCCGTTCTCTGGGTCGACCAGAACGTGACGATCCTCTCGAAGCTCTGCGATCGCCTCGTCTTGCTGCGCGACGGCGTCGCCGTGGACATCGACCTCAGCGACAAGGCCGCTCTCAACTCGGTCTATTTCTAGCGGGCAGTCGGTGTTGCGTGCTCGCTACCCGACCAAGGAGGAACTAGCAACCGTGTCCTCTAGTACAACGCGGATCGCGGCGGTCGATCGTCCTGCGACAACAAGAGCGCTTCAACTCCAGGCACCCAAGCACTTGAGACTGGTCAACCTACCCAGACCTGGCCTGCAGCCGAACCAGGTTCGAGTCAGCGTGAAGGCCGTCGGGGTCTGCGGGTCCGATCTCACGAGCATCTCAGGTGCCCTTCCTTTCACCAGGTTCCCCATTGTCCCGGGGCACGAGGCCAGCGGCCAAGTGGTCGAGGCCGGGCCGAAGGCCAGCTGGAAGGTGGGCCAGAGGGTGATCGTCCACCCGATCCTGGTAGATCGGGAGGACCCGCGTGCGCAACGGGGTGAGGTCCACCACTGCCCGTCGACCGAGGTGCTCGGGGTCGTCTCGCGCGATGGAGCCTACGCCGACGAGGTGGTGGTCGAGGACTACATGCTCCGGCAGATGCCCGACGGGATGGACTTCGTGTCTGGCGCGCTCGTCGAGCCGACCGCCGTAGCCGCTCGCGCTTTGAGCCGGCTTCCGCTTCCAGCCAGGCCCAATGTCCTGCTCCTCGGGTCGGGGAGCATCGGCCTGCTTGCCGTCCAGGTAGCGCGGTCCATTGACGCTGCCCGAGTGGTCGTCGCCGACGTCGTCCCAGAACGGCTGAACCTGGCCCTGGCCCTGGGAGCAGACGAGGCGGTGAACGTGGAGGGTGGCTACGCCTCGCCTTTCATGGAGGAGCAGTTCGACCTCGTCGTCGATGGCGTCGGCAGCTCCCAGACCGTCAAGGCGGCGATGGAAGCGTGTGTCCGAGGCGGCGCCGTGGTGGTGTACGGGGTTCCTGCCGCGGGCACTGCCGCCGACATCCGGGCGGCCTTCGTGAAAGACCTGAGGATCGCCATGAGCCGCCTGTACGAAGCCGACATCGACACTGCCATCGCTCTCGTGGCGACTAACCGCGTGCGGGTCAAGGAGATCGTCACGCACCGCGTGAAGCTCGACCAGGCCCCAGGCCTCATCGAAGGAATGCTCAACCACACCGAGCACCCCATCAAGGCCGTGATCGAACCATGAGCGACCGCTTCTCTGTCGAGGGAAATGTCGTTCTCGTCAGCGGGGGCTCGCGAGGAATCGGGCGGGCGATCGCGGAAGCCTGCCGTGACGCCGGCGCGCAAGTGGTGGTGTCCGCGCGAAGCAAAGCCGCGCTCGCCGAAACCGGTATGGCGCATCGTGTCTGCGACGTCGCCAATGAAGCAGACGTCGTGACGTGCGTTCAGAGCGTCCTCGACGAATACGGCCGCATCGACGCACTGTTCAATGTGGCCGGCGTCAACTTCAGGCACGCCGCCGAGACCTTCCCGGCCGACGAGCTGGACAAGATCATCTCGATAAACGTCCGAGGCAGCTACCTGATGGCCCGCGAGTGCGGCCGGGCAATGATCGGCCAGCATCGCGGCAAGGTCATCAATATCGCCAGTCTCCACACGCATGAATCCCTGGCGGGAGTAAGCGCGTACGGGACCAGCAAAGGCGCGATCGGCTCGCTGACACGCGCATTGGCAGTCGAGTGGGGGGCACACAACGTCCAGGTGAACGCGATCGCTCCGGGGATGATTAGAACCGAGTTCAACGCGTCCCTCTGGGAGAACGCAGATCTTCGCAGCTGGGTCGAAGACCACACGCCCGCCGCGCGGCTCGGGCTGCCTGCCGATCTGGTGGGCACGGCCATATTCCTTGCGAGCGCGGCGAGCGACTTCTTGACGGGCCAGATTCTCTATGTCGATGGAGGTTTCTCAGCAGGTTCGAAGTGGCCTCTGGCGGTGCCATCGTGAATCGACTTCGCTAACCGAAACGGCGTCCCTCAAACACATCGCGCGAAGCGGAGAGGATATGAAAGAGCGCTTTCTCGTCACTGGAGCCACAGGTTGCGTTGGTGCGTGGGTTGTGCGCCTGCTGACTGACGAGAGCGTGCCCGTGGTCGCCCTGGTACGTTCGCTCAACAACAAACGACTTCAGCTCATCGCCACAGAGGACCAGATTTCCCGGGTGAAATTCGTCACCGCCGACATCACTGACACGGATGCCGTCGCCGATGTCATTGCGAAGGAGGAGATCACGCATGTGGTGCATTGCGCGGCCCTTCAGGTTCCGTTCGTTCGAACGGATCCAGCGGCGGGGGCGCGAACCAACGTGCTTGGCACCGTGAACGTATTCGAGGCCGTCGGAAAGTCCCGTGGCAAGGTTCGCGGCCTCGCCTACGCAAGTTCGGCCGCCGTTTTCGGTCCACCCGAGGCATACCCGGACGGGACCGTAACGGACGACTCGCCGCTCTACCCTCAAGGGAATCTCTACGGCGTGTTCAAGCAGGCCAACGAGGGAGCCGCTCAGGTCTACGCGGCCGAGCAGGGCATCGCGTCGATCGGCCTGCGCCCGTTCATCGTGTATGGACCGGGCCGCGACCAGGGAATGACTTCCACGCCCACGATTGCCATGGTCGCCGCCGCTGCCGGCCGGCCGTACTGCATCAGCTTCGGCGGGTCCGTCTACCTCAACTACGCGCCCGATACCGCGGCGGCGTTCATCGCGGCAGCCCGGCGAGCCACGGACGGCGCCAGGGTCTACAACGTGCCCGGACTGACCGCGAGCATGTCGGAGATAGTCGAGGCCATCGAGGTGGCCGAGCCGCGAGCGAGGGGCACGATCACCTTCGAGAGTGCTTTGCTGGCGACCCCTTTCAAGATCGATGCGGCTGCCGCCAGGGCGGCACTCGGCCCGCTGCCGGAGACGCCGCTGCGCGCCGGAGTGGCGCAAACGCTGAGCACCTTCCGAACTGGACTCCAACGAGGCCTGGTCGCTCCCCCAGGGGATTGACCGAGCTGCCTGGAAGTTCGTCGAAGGGGCTGAAGAAGAACGGGTCTCTGCCGCTCACGCGGCGCTTCTTCAGCCCCTTTCTATCGCCGTTACGGACAGAGCACTCGACTGTTGGCCCGACCTACAGCTCGACAGAGGGAATCAATGAACTCAATTCTCGAGGACATCGGCATCACAGGCGTAGTCCCCGAAGTAGTGGCTGACGCAGCCACGGACGGAGCGGCGCTGTTGGCCGCTCTCTCAGACGGCGGACTCCCGGTGGCCGAATTCAGCGTCCGGACTCCGGCGGGGGTCGACGCCATCCGTGCCGCGTCGGCGTCGGCGCCAGACGCTACCGTCGGGGCTGCGGACGTGACCAATGCTCAGCAGGTCGACGCAGCCGTGGATGCGGGCGCCCGCTTCGTCTCGAGCCCGGGTCTCGACGAGGCCATCCTGGATCGGGCGCGCGCTCGGGGTGTGACGCTTGTGCCCGGATGCGTCATGCCTTCCGATGTCATGCGCGCCGTGACGTTCGGGCTCGACGTCGTTCGGTTCTCGCCAGCGGAAGTGGCCGGCGGCATCGCCCTCCTCAAAGCCCTCGAGGTCGACTTCCCGCAGGTTCGCTTCTGGCCGGCCGGCGGCATCGAGCCCTCGATGGTGTGCCAGTACCTAGCCGATCGCCAGGTCCTGGCCTTGAGCGGATCGTGGATGACGAGGCCGGATTTGGTCCGCGCGCGCAACTGGTCGGCCGTCACGGCTCTGGCACAGGACACCGTTCGAGCCGTCCACGGGTTCGAGGTCGTGCACATCGGCGTGTCCAGCGCGGACTCGGCCGACGCCGATTCGATCGCCCGGCGCTTCGGCTTCCTGTTCGGCTTCGACGTCCAGATGGGCAACAGCTCCAACTTCGCCAGCACTGGCATCGAGGTCATGAAGGGGCAGTCGCGAGGCCAGATGGGGCACATCGCCATCGCCACGACGAACATCTCCCGGGCGATGTCGTATCTCTCCCGTAGAGGCGTGGAATTCGTTCCCGAAAGCGAGAAGCTGGCCCCCGACGGGAGCCTGAAGGCGATCTACCTGGCGGACGAAGTCGCCGGATTCGCGCTCCACTTGCTGCAGGTGGGCCGATGAACGCGCCGCTGCATGCGGCCCGCGCCGCCAAACGCAAGGACGTTTCGCCACCGCCCGTCCGTGGCCGTGGAGGTCAGCCAGCCACAAGGGGAGTAGTCGCGATGCAGGGCCACGATCTGTTCTCTCTCACTGGACGGCTCGCCGTCATCGGCGGCGGGGCAGGGTCCATCGGACGGAGCGCCGCCGACGTCCTGCTCCGCTTGGGCGCGCGAGTCGTGCTGTTCGACATCACCGAAGACGGCCTGACGTCCGCCGCGGCCGAGCTCGCTCCGGTGGGCCAGGTGACGACTCTGTGCGGCGATACACGCAAGAAGGCCGACATCGACCGGCTGGCCGACCTGACCAAATCGATGGGTGGCGTCGACATCCTGGTGAACAGCGTCGGCGTCCAGCGCCGAATGCCTCTTCTGGAGGCAACCCCGGACGACCTGGACTTCATCTGGAGCGTCAACGTAGCGGGTGTCTTCGCTCTGACCCAGACGCTCATCCGTCAGATGGTGGACAAGGGCTACGGCAAGGTCATAAATCTCTGCTCGATCGGATCGTTCGTCGGGCTGGACCAGAAGACCATGTATGCCATCAGCAAGGGCGGCCTGCTCCAGTACACCCGCAGCGCCGCCGTGGAGCTGGCCCGCTTCGGCGTCCGCGTCAACGCCCTCGCCCCGGGCTACGTGGACACCGCCATGACCGCGTCCTGGATCCATACGCCAGAGCACGAGGCCGAGTACCTGCCGCGCATCCCGCTCGGCCGGTACGCGACGGTCGACGACCTCAAGGGCACGTTCGCCTTCCTCGCCAGCTCCGCTTCCGACTACATCACCGGCCAGATGATCGTCATCGACGGGGGTTGGACCATCTGGTAGCCACGCCGCGCGTGCTTCCTCTCCGTTACCGAACCCGCCACACCGAAGGAGCCTTCAAATGAGTCGTTCACGCGAGCAGGTCGTCCAGACCTTGCTTGAAACGGGTGTCGTGGCGGTCGTGCGAATCGACAGGCCGGCCGAGCTCACGAGCCTGGCGCGAGCGCTCGTTGCCGGCGGCGTGAAGATCGTCGAGATCACGATGACCGTGCCCAACGCCCTGAACGCCATCGAGTCGACCGTCCGCGAGATGGGCGACGAAGTCATCGTTGGCGCCGGCACAGTTCTCGATGTCACGACTGCCCGCCAGGCCATCAGCGCCGGGGCGGGAGTCGTCGTGTCGCCCGCCTTCGACGCCGAAGTCGTCTCGATCTGCCACCTGTACGGCGTTGGCGTCATCCCGGGCTGCCTCACGCCCACGGAGATCGTGACCGCGTGGAGCGCCGGGGCTGATGTGATCAAGCTCTTCCCCGGGCGGGTCGCCACGCCCGAGTACTTCGCGGATCTCAAGGGCCCGTTTCCATCGGTGAAGCTCCTGCCGACCGGCAACGTCGACCGCGAGACCACGCCCGCCTACATCAAGGCCGGCGCCGTAGCCGTCGGGATCGGCAAGGCCCTCGTCGACACCGCAGCTATGAACCGCGGCGACTGGGCCGCCATCACAAAGAACGCCCGCGACTTCCGGGCTGTTGTAGACGAGGCCAGGGGGACAGCCCGATGATCGGCGGCAGACCCAAGATGGTGGGGTTTGGCGAGCTGATGATGCGCCTGACCCCGCCGGGCCACGAGCGGTTCGTCCAGGCGAGCGAGTTCAAAGTCGGCTACACGGGCGCCGAGGCGAACGTCGCCGTCATGCTGGCCGGTCTTGGCTTCGCCACCTACGCCGTCTCGCGCGTCCCGGGCCACGAGCTTGGGCAGGCCTGCGTCAACTACGTCCGCCGGTTCGGGGTGAACACGGATTTCGTCGCTCGCGGTGGCGACCACCTCGGGATCATGTATCTCGAAACGGGCGCGGCCCAGCGAGGGGCCAAGATCATCTACGACCGCAACCACACCGCGATTCGCGACGCCAGCCCGGCAGAGTTCGACTGGGACGCCATACTCGACGGCGCCGACTGGTTCCACTTCTCGGGCACGGCGCCGGCGCTGGGACCCAAGGTTCAGGCGGTCCTTCTCGACGGCCTCAAGACCGCTCGCTCGCGAGGCGTGACGGTCAGCTGCGACCTCAACTACCGGGCCAAGCTTTGGACCACGGACGAGGCGCACCGGGTCATGACCGGGCTAATGGAGTACGTGGACGTTCTGCTCGGCAATGAGGAGGATGCGGCCAAGGTCTTCGGCATCAAGGCCGAGGGCAGCGACGTCAACCGGGGCGACCTCGTCGTCGGCGCATACAAGGCGGTCGCCGAGCAGCTTGCCGCGACGTTTGGCCTCCGGTACGTGGCCACTTCGCTGCGCCGGAGCATCTCCGCCTCGATCAACGGTTGGGCGGGGCTCCTCTACGATGGCAAGGACCACTACCTTAGCCGCTCCTACGAGATCAACCCCATAGTCGATCGAGTCGGTGGCGGGGACAGCTTCACGGCTGGCCTGATCTACGGACTGCTGCGCGGCATGGACAGGCAGGCGTGCGTGGAGTTCGCGGCCGCGGCGTCGTGCCTCAAGCACTCGATCCCGGGCGACTTCAACCTGATCTCTTTGGGTGAAGTCGAAGCGTTGCTGGCAGGCGATGGCTCCGGACGCGTCCAGCGCTGACCGTCTCGTATCGGCCGTTGCCGCTATCCGCCGCTCGTGGGCGACGGATCTCCCGAGATATAGCGATCTGCCCCCGGCGCCTCACGGCGGCCGTTCCGCCTGGGGCCTGTTCGGGGCCGAGGACAGCGTCGGTCTGGTGAACCTGATGACGCCCGAGCGCATCGCTCGGGCTGCCAGGCTCGTGGTCAGGGGAGCGAGCTTCCCCCTCGACGCTCCCATCGGTGCGTTCGAACCGAGCACGTCGCCGGTCAGAACGCCGCCGCAGCATACGGTGCTGCACCCGCCCGAGAGCTTCAGCTTCGACGACCTCTACGACAACTTCTATACGCAGGCTGGCAGCCAGTGGGATTCCCTGGGTCATGTTGGCTACGACATCAACGCGTACTACAACGGCGCCACGGCACAGGACATCATCCGCGGCGACCGGAACACCATCGCGCACTGGAGCTGGCATGGCATCGCGGGCCGAGGCGTGCTGCTCGACATGATCAGGAGCGCCGGTACCGCCGGATACGACCCCGGCGAGTCGGTAGCCTTCGGCGTCGATGACCTCGAGCGAGCTCGCCGGCTCGCGAACGTGGAGTTCGAACCGGGAGACATCGTCTTGCTCTACACAGGATTCGCCGAGTGGTACTTGGGCAAATCGATGGAGGAGCGGCACCAGCTCCGCCGTCCTGTGAGCTCGCCCGGCCTGGCACACAGCGAAGATGTGGTCGAGTATCTCTGGAACGCTCACGTGGCTGCGGTCGTCGCGGACAACCACGCTGTCGAGGTCTGGCCGGTCGATCTCGCGCCCGAGTATCCGCCGCTGAGCTTCCTGCATCGGATTCTCATCGCGCAGCTTGGCATGGCCCTCGGGGAGCTCTGGTGGCTCAAGGATCTCGCGGATGACTGCGCGCTCGATGGTCGGTACGCGTGCTTCGTCGCGAGCGCCCCGTTCAATGCCCCGAAGGGCGTTGGGTCGCCGGCTAACGCGGTTGCGTTCAAGTAGGACGTGCTGGGACGATTGGCTGGCCGGACGGGTCTCCGCTGCCCGTTCCTTCGGCTTGACTCGGACGAGGCGCCATCGTGCCTCGTCACCGCGAGGCCTCGTCGAGCCAGTGGATCACCGATGACGTCGACGGAGCTGGACCCTTTTCGGCACCCGCTCAAAGAGTCCGCTTTCCGGAGGAGTCCGGCTCTGTGGTCCGCCAGCCTTGCGCCGGACCCCTATGGGCTGGCTAGGACATGGCGGCCGCAAGCGGCGGATCCGTGTGGACGGATCTTCTCTGCGCCAGTTCTCGCCCATCCGGGCCAATCAACCGCTGGCACTCGCGGTCTTCCGCCGACCCAAGAGGGCTGCCGCCTATGTGTCAAGCTCGCCAACCTGAGACTGGCCTTCGGAGACACGGGGCGACCCTTGAGAGGCCGTGCGTTGTTCATCGAGGAGGCGTTTCGCCAGGGCGAAATCGTCGCGGACCTGGTCCTTGCGTCCCCGCTTGCGGTTGAGTGCCGCGGGGTGGTAGGTCGCAACCACGGCGCATTCGCCTAGAGGGTGACCAGATCCGCGGCTGGTCCCGACAAATGCCCCCGGTCCGAGCAGGCGACGCACGGCGGCGCTGCCCAGAGCGAGGATGACGCGAGGGCGGACGAGCGCTATCTGGGCGTCGAGATAGTCCCAGCATTTGGCAACCTCGCCCGGATGAGGCCTTCGGTTGGCCGGGGGACGGCACTTGACCACGTTGGTCAGGTAGCATTTCTTTCTGTCCAGGCCCGCTTCTGCGAGCAGCCTGGTGAGGTTACGGCCGGCCGCACCCACAAAGGGCAGGCCCGTGGCGTCCTCGTCTTCGCCCGGAGCCTCGCCAACGATCATCAAGTCGGCCCTGACGTCTCTGCAGCCGTCCGTACCCCCGAAGACGACGTGCGTGCGTGCCTTCGAAAGATCGCAACCCTGGCAGGATTGGGCGCCCAACCGGATGACAGCGAGATTTGCCACTCTGTGCGAACCCTTCTCTGACGGTGCCTCTGGAACTGCGAAGGACTTCCTGATGATGCCACCGTGACCGCGAGTAGTCGGAACGCGCCTCGGGCGCTTACCGGTTGGGCATACCCCCATCGCAGCCGAGTCTCGTGGACTTCACCGCTTCAGGGCCTCATGCACGCGCCGAGCGAGTTCGGCCGCCGTGAACGGCTTGGCAAGGAACGCGACACCCGAGTCGAGCTCGCCGCGCGTCAAGAGCCCGTCCTCCGCGTAGCCCGACATAAGGAGCACCCGGAGATCAGCTTGACCGCTCCGCAGGCGAGTAGCCAGTGCCGGGCCACGCAGGTCCGGCATCACGACGTCGGTGATGAGCAGGTCGATCGATTGCTCCGATTCGGCCGCGAGGGTGAGCGCCTCGGATGCATTGCCGGCCACGATTACTGCATACCCGAGCGGCGCGAGGATCCGGAGCACGAGTTCCCGAACGGCGAGGTCATCCTCGGCTAGCAGTACGGTCCCCGAACCGCGTGGCATCGTCTCGGCGACATCGGCACGTCGGGCGTGTTCAGTGGGAGCGTTCACGCGCGGCAGGTAGATCGTGAAAGTCGTACCCCCGCTCCGCTGGCTTCGAACGTAGACGAAGCCACCCGACTGTTTGACGATGCCGTAGACGGACGCGAGACCCAGGCCGGTCCCGGCGCCAGGCCCCTTGGTCGTGAAGAAGGGCTCGAAGGCGTGGGAGAGCGTGTCGGCGTCCATGCCGACTCCGGTGTCGGACACGACGAGCGCTACGTATGGGCCGGGTGCGACTTCTGGATGGTCCACAGCGAAGACCGCGTCGAGCACGACGTTATCCAGTGAGACGGCGAGCCTGCCTCCGGCAGGCATAGCATCGCGCGCATTCACCGCCAGATTGACGATTACCTGCTCGAGTTGGCCGGGGTCGGCCATCACATGCCAGAGGTCTCTTGCCGCCGCGACCGAGAGAGTGATGTCCTCGCCCAGAAGACGGCGCAGCAAGGGCACTATCTCCTCGACGACTCGTGCAGGATCGACGACGCGCGGCTGAAGGACCTGCCGTCGGCCAAAGGCGAGGAGCTGGCTCGTCAGCTCGGCTGCCCGGTCGCTGGCCCGCAGAACCTGGCCGAGATCCTCGCGCCGCGGGTCGGTGGCGGCGAAGCTGAATAGGACGAGTTCGGTATATCCCCGGATTGCCCCAAGGAGGTTGTTGAAGTCGTGTGCGATGCCGCCGGCGAGCCGACCGACCGCCTCCATCTTGCCAGCCTGGCGCAGGCGGTTTTCTAGCTTGCGTTCGGCGGAGCGGTCACGTGCGCTCCAGACGGAGCCGACTATGTTCCCGCTCGCGTCGCGCATAGGCGCCCAGCTCCACTCGGCCGCGATGAGTTGGCCCTTCCCGGTCCGAACATCTAGTTCACCCGACCAGCGTTCGCCGTTCCTGATCGCGAGCCGCATCTCATCCGGCAGGGCAGCACCGAGGGAGCCCGTCAGCTTGGCCGTCCGCTGGCCGAGAAGCTCGCTCCGGGCATAGCCACAGAGCTTCTCAAGGGCGTTGTTGACATAGAGGATGGTGTCGGCCGTGTTTACGAGCAGCAGGCCATCGGGCGACTGCTCCATTGCGGCTAGGAGTAGGGCTCGCTCGTCTTCGATGTGCTTGCGGTCGGTGATGTCGCGGACCGACTCGATAGCCCCGGCGGGTCGACCCTCTGAGTCCAGGAATGGCGAGGCGGCTCCCCAGAGGTGGGCTCCCCGGCCCTCACGCAATGCCGGCGCGAAGGCTTCGGCTTCGAGGGTGGTGCCGTGACGGCGGGCGAAGTCGTAGCGGTTCTCCTCTAGCCCGGGATGCTCGTGTCCGACCAAGTCGACCAGGATAGGGCGGCGGTCTCCGTAGAAGGGGATCGCGTACGCGTAGTCGCTCTGGCCGATCATCGTCTCGCGAGCGATGCCGGTCATCTCCTCAATGGCGCGGTTCCAGGCCACCACACGTCCTTCCGAGTCGACGACCAAGGTAGCGTCGGGCAGGAAGTCAATGACGTCGAGGAGGCAACGGTCGGCGGCACAGGGCGCAGTGCCCGCTCCTCCGTTTGGGGTGTCACCTTGCTGGGCGAGCATGTGCCTCACGCTAAACACTGGGGCCGGTCAGGCGAAGATATCCCAAATGGTGTCGCCGATCCGTCGCAGGCGGTTGGTGGAGCGCTCTCGCCGTCCCCGAGGCTGGATGCCATGCTCATCACGCTCCAGATCCTCGAATCGCTAATTGCGGGCCATCGTCGGCAGCCTGTCGCGCGACGAACGACCGGTGCTGGATCTTGTTTGGCGGCTCTATTAGCCGCTCGGATGACAGCTGGCCCGGCCAAATATGACGAAGCCCGCCGACCCTCGCGGCCTTGGTTGGCAGCGTGGAGCTCATCCCTTCGGCGTGCAACTCGCAAGCGCCAGTGCATCGGCTCTAGACCCTGCCTGCCGGGCGCCGCAGCCATTTCGCAATGGTCGGCCCATATCTCTCGCCTCCTAGGCCGGCAGCGCCTACCGTTCCGCCGAGGACGAGCACCGCCCCGAGCAACTGTGGTCCATTCAGAGTCTCGCCGAGCACCAAGGCCGCAAGCGCTGCGGCGGTGACCGGACTAACCAGCAACATCGCCGCGGAGGACCGAGTCTTCACGCGCCGGACACTAGCTACGACGAAGAGTTGGGCCGCCACTCCCGGAACCAATGCAAGCCAGATAAGCGCAAAGGCTGCATCGGGACGGAGGTGCGCCGGCAGAAGCAGTCCGGGCTCACGGATCAATTCGACGGGCAGCAGGCCAAGTCCTGTAGTGGCGGCGATCGACAATGCGATCGCGCCCCCCGTCAACTGATACGGACGTGACCATCGTCGCGATAGAAGCAGGAAGAGTGCAAAACACAACGCCGCGAGCAGCCCGACCAAGACTCCGGGACCATCCGCGCCGGATGGGCTGGTACCGGATAGCAGGGCACTACCGGCGACGGCTACGGCAAAGCCCGCAACTGCCGGGATTGTCAGCGCCTCGCCGAGCACTACGGGCGCGAACACCGCTGCAAGGATCGGAGACATTGACGCGGCGAAGGCCGGTAAGGTGGCGCCGGCAATCGAGACCGCAACGTTCAAGGCCACGACGAAGCCGAGTCCTCCGCACAGGCCGAGGACGATCAAGCGCCACGTCTGCGAGCGGCTCATGGTTCCGGCGCCGGACTGGCGAGTTGCCGCAACGGCCGGCACGAGGACTAAGGTCGACAGAATTCCCCGCCACATCGCGGCGCCCAACGGCGTGAAGGAACGGATTGCGATCGATGTCGCGACGTAGGCCGTGCCAAAGAGCACTGCGGCGATAACGGCCGAGACCTGGCCGATGGCGAGGCCTTTCGAACCTGCGTCTTCCTGGTCTCCCATTCGAGACTCCTTCGCTTGCTTGGGCGAGGTGTTGCGACCGTGCCTGAGTGCTATTTCTGCTGGTCATCAACAGAAAGTGGTGGTTGACAGATAGTATTAGACTTCCGACATGAGCACAAATGCTCCAAACCAGAGTAATGTCCTGTTCGCGGGGGTCGCAAAAGTCCTCGAGGCCATCCGCCTTGACGGCGCGACCTCGCAATCCGACGTCGTTCGGGCGACGGGTCTCGGAAGGGCTGCGGTCGCTGAACGCATCTACCAGTTGGCGGCAGCCGGGCTGCTGGAAACCGACGGCACGGTGTCGCAGGCCCGCGGTCGACCGCCTCGCCGGCTGCGGCTTCGGGCATCCGCCGGGCACCTGTTGGTCGCCGCGCTCGGTGCGTCGACGGCACACGTCGGGATCACCGATCTCCTGGGAAAAGAGCTTGTCAGCGACGCCGTCCCGATCGCCATCGGCGAAGGGCCAGAAGTCGTCCTTGGCGAGGTCGACGCGCTGTTCACGAGCCTTTATCAACGGTGCCCGGTAGACCCCGGTCTCCTGTGGGGGATCGGCATCGGGGTGCCGGGTCCCGTTGAGTTCACCACGGGCCGTCCGGTCGCTCCACCGATCATGCCCGGATGGGATGGCTACCCCATTCGCGAGCATTTCCGGGAGCGATACGGAGCGCCGGTCTGGGTGGACAACGACGTGAATGTCCTTGCCCTTGGAGAATGGCGCGAGAAATTCGCCCGGGGCCACGCCAACGTGGTCTTTATCAAGATCGGAACCGGGATCGGGGCGGGGATCATCTCTGATGGATCGCTCCATCGAGGGGCTCAGGGCGCGGCTGGGGACGTTGGCCACATTCAGGTCGTTAACGACCCCGCAGTGGTGTGCCGATGCGGCAACACCGGTTGCCTGGAGGCCATCGCCAGCGGGTTTGCCATCGGTCGGCAAGCCGAGGCCGCCGCCAGGTCGGGTCGAAGTCCGCTACTGGCGTCAGTTCTGCAACGCAATGAACTCCTGACTGCAGCCGACGTCGCCGACGCCGCGTCGCGGGGCGATCCCGCCAGCACGGAGATGCTTCAGAACGCAGGCCGGTATATCGGCACCATGCTCGCCGGCGTCGTCAACCTCCTCAATCCCTCGGTCATCGTCATCGGCGGCGGAGTCGCCGGGGCCGGGGACGTGTTCCTCGCCGCTATTCGCGAGAGCGTATATCGGCGCTCATTGCCGCTCGCCACGCGTCATCTGCTGGTGACGAGTTCCGCGCTCGGGGAGCGCGGTGGCGTCGTCGGGACTGCCGCCATGGTCCTCGACGAACTCTTCTCGGAGCCCAACCTCACCGACACTCTCGACCGCGCTCGCAACACAACGATGTCCGTCCCTGCATAGCTGTGCCCCGTCCGCTCAGCTGATCGATATCCCGCCCACTCAACTTGAAGGAGGTCCGACCCTAGTATGAAGACTGCCCTGTACACCGTTACCTACAACGGCCAGTTCTATAAAGGGCTTCCACTGTCCCTGGAGGAGATCTTCGCTCGGGTCGCGGACATGGGGTTTGACGCGGTAGAAATCGGCGCCAAGCGGCCGGTCGCGTCGCCCCTCGATCTGGACGGAGATCGTCGGCGCGCGATCCGGCAACTGGCGGCCGACCATGGAGTGGAGATCGGCTGCATCGCCGGCTACAGCAACCTCGCGAGCCCCGTGCTGGAGCAGCGGGAAGCGCAATTGGTGATGCTTCGCGAAACCATCCGTCTGGCCGCCGATCTGCGCGCACCCGTCGTCCGCGTATTCGCCGCATGGCCTGGGGTGACGCTTCGCGATGGCCAGTCCTACTACGAGCTGGCCAAGAGCTACAAGTGGCACGACGTCACCTGGTTTGAACAGTGGCAGTGGGCCCGCCAGGGCCTCGAAGAAGCCAGCCGCTGGGCAGAGGAATACGGAGTAGTCCTGGCGCTCCAAAATCACAAGCCAGTCACGAACACATACCAGGACACCCTGGCGATGGTTCGCGAGATCGCGTCTCCAAACGTCCGAGCATGCATCGACGCGCCGCATCTCGCGGACCAGAGCGACGAGGGTGTCCGGCGGGCCATTCTGGACGTCGGTCCACTCGAAGTGTGGTCGCATTTTGGCGGCTACGAAGAAACACCCAACCGGCAGATATACGAGGACACGGGCGAAGGCGTCATTTCCGTCAACTACCCGGCCTTCTTCCGCGCCCTGTACGAGATCAAGTACGAAGGAGCGATCGCCTATGAGGGCTGTGGCCCTTCCCTCGTGCGCCACGAGTACCAGGGTGTAGGAGAGGCAGACCGTCGCGTTCGCCTTGCCCTTGCCTACATGCAGCGGGAGCTGGCGGCTGCGGAGGCTGCCATGGGGATGCCAGCTGCTCGCTAACCGCGACGAGTCCGAGACAGGAGGAACCCAATGCGAAACAGGTCGTTCGTCAGAGGGATCACGGCTGCTATAGCGACGGCCGCTCTGGTATCGGCGTGCTCGGGCGGGTCGCCCGCGACGGCCGGATCAGGGAACGGCGGATCTTCGAAGACTCTCACGATGTGGGTCCACACGGATCCCAACTACCAGGCGGTCGCGGAGGCCAACGCGGCAGCCTACGAAAAGGAAACCGGAGTCAAGATCGAGCTCTCGTACGTCCCCTGGGACCAGTACGGTGCCAAGATCGTGGCAGCATTCGCGTCAGGCTCGGAACCCGACATCATCCAGGGAGTGGCGTCCTGGCTATATCCGCAGAAAGTGGGCGGCCAGCTCGCCGAAGTTCCCGCAGACTTCGCGTCGGCTCTCGCCGACACAAATCCTGCTTCTCTGGCGCCAGTTGAGAACGGCAACAAGTACTACGGCGTTCCGATCAACGTCAACATCGACGCTGGACCGCTACTTCTCTACAACGTCGACGCATTCAAGACGGCCGGGGTCACGCCAACTTGGGATTCGTGGAGCAGCTACATCACGGACCTCCAGAAGCTGACTGTCACCGATGGCGGAACGATCAAACGCTCCGGGATCGAGATGGCCGGTGGCGATCCAGTGGCCCAGTTCCTTCTCTACTTCCTGCGATCCGGCGGGACGTTCTACTCCGCGGACAAGAAGTCCGTCCAGATCGCCGACAAGAGCGGCGAAGCGGCGCTGCAGATCATGCAGGACATGTTCAACAAGTACAAGGTCGACAGCACCTCGCTCGCTGACTATGAGGGCATCGCCTCCGGAACCGCGGCTTCGATCGCCTATGGGCCGTGGTACACGGCCGTTCTGAAGCACGACTTTCCGACGTTCCAGTGGGGTTGGGCCAAGATCCCGCCGAGTCCCGGACAGGTCGCTGAGGCCTTCGGGGGCACGAATGTGTGGGCTTGGATGGTGCCTTCCAGCACCCCGAACGCCTCTGCGGCCTGGGACTACATTCGATGGCTCAGCAAGCCGGAGCAGCGGCTCGCTTCTGCTCTCCAGACCGGTGAGATCCCCGCTCTCAAATCGTTGTGGACCGATCCGAAGATCGCTACAGACCCGCGCTGGGCTCCGTGGCTTCCGCTCCTGAAGGATCAGGTCCCGCTCCTTTACATCGGTCCGCAGGATCCGCAGTACAAGCTCCTTACGGACATGGTCATGAGCGTGCTCCTGGGGCAGTCAGATATCCCGACGGCACTCAAGACAGCACAGGACCAACTCAACCCGATTGTTGCTGGCTCGTAAGGAGCCTCGTGTTCACTGACGTGATTTCCTGCAACACGCTGGATCCGTCCCGATGAGCAATTTCGGACGCGTTCGCCGAATCCTTGGCCGGCACGGGTGGGGCCCATTCGTCTTCATCGTGCTCGTGCCGGCCCTCATCTGGATCATCGTCCTCCGCTACCTGCCGATCGCCTACCTTGCCTCACTCAGCGTCCAGACGGGAGCCGCGGGGAACTCCGCATACGTAGGACTCGCCAACTACCAGGCGGCTGCCGCGGATGCCGTATTCCGCAAAGCCGTCTTCAACACGGGCGAGTACATGATCTTGCTCCTCGCAATCCAGATCCCGCTGGCATTGCTAATCGCGGTCGGCATCGACTCGATCAAGAACCGAACCGCGCGTGACACGGTCCTGACCCTGTACTTCATGCCCCTGGTAACGTCCACCGTCGCCTCGGCCGTGGTCTTCGTCTTCCTTTACCACCCAGCCTACGGCTTGTTCAACTTCATCCTGGGGAGTGTGGGCTTGCCCACTCTCGCGTACTTGCAGAACCCGACGACGGCGCTCCCTGCCGTCGCCCTCATGGAGGGCTGGAAGACTCTCGGTTTCCCAGTCATCATCCTGCTCGCGGGTCTTCAGACGATCCCTCCCGAGCTGTATGACGCCGCCGGGGTCGACGGCGCCGGACCGTGGCACCGCCTGCGGTACGTGACCCTTCCATTGCTTCGACCGACACTCATTCTGGTCCTTGTCATGCAGGGCCTCGAGACGCTCAGGATGTTCACGCCGGTCTTCGCAATGACGGGCACGGGTTCTCGGACCCCCGGGGGTCCCGTCAACAGCACGATCGTCTGGTCGCTGGATATCTTCTTCCAGGCCTTCCAGAACAACCGGTTTGGATACGCCGCCGCCTTGGCAATGCTCATGTTCATTGTTGTTGCCGGCGCGATGGTCCTTCAGCTCAGCGTCGCCCGACGGCGGAGTATGTAGGAGAGCTGCCGACATGTTGAGACGCGCGACGAATGTCGCCCCAGGTGCAATCCCTAAATCTAAACACACCACCAGGATGGCGAAGGTCACGTCGCGAGCGGCCGGCCATGGCTTCCTCTGGCTGGGTGGTTTAGTGATGGTCGTCCCGTTCGTGTGGATGGTCCTCAATGCGTTCAAACCAGCGTCGGAGATCCTCAGGAAGCCGCCGACCTTTCTTCCGGCGGCCCCAACCCTCGCCAACTTCGACAGACTGCTCACGGAGATGCACTTTCTCCAGTACATCCTGAACAGTATCCTGGTCACAGCCTGCATCACCCTCTCAGTCGTGGCTACGTCGGCTGTGCTCGGATATGTGTTTGCGAAGGTCAAGTTCGCTGGCCGCGACCTCATCTTCGTAGCTTTCTTGGCAACGATGGCACTGCCATTCGAGGTTCTGGCAATCCCACTGCTGTTGATGGCCCGGTCCGCCGGTGCGGTCGACCAACTCTGGGGCCTGGTCATTCCGTTCACGATCGATGTGTTCGCCATCTACATCTGCCGACAGTACATGAGCGCTATTCCAGACGACTATCTCGATGCTGGTCGCGTAGATGGCCTCGGCCAGTGGGGTCTATTCCGGAGCATCGTCTTGCCCATGAGCAAACCGGCTCTCGCGGCAGTGGCGATATTGAGTTTCTTGTACAACTGGGACCAACTCTTCTGGCCGCTCGTCTTGATCAGCAGCGACGCCAACAAGACGGTGCCGCTTGCCATCGTTTCGTTGTCAACCCAGTTTGGGCCAATCTATGACCTGACCATGGCGGCCAGCACCCTAACGATTGTCCCGGTTCTGGCTGTTTTTCTAGTGTTCAGGCGCCACTTCATTCAAGGCATGATGATGTCTGGCCTCAAGGGCTAGGCAGCTACTTCTCACGTCACATGGAGGCTGCTGTGAAGCCGTTGGGCATCGGAGTCGTCGGGACTGGCGACGTCGCGTTGAAGCTCTACTTTCCGGTGATGGCGGAGATCGATCCAGGCAAGGCACGCATCGTCGCGGTCTGTGACGTCGACCTCGAGCGGGCCAAGCGAGCCCAGACTTTGTTCGGGGGCAAGTACGCATTCGGCGACTACCGTGAGTTGCTGGCCTGCGACGAAGTCGACCTCGTGGTCAACCTAACCCGACACAAGGTTCATGCCGAAATCAATATGGCGGCGCTGGAGGCTCACAAGCATCTCTACAGCGAGAAGCCGATGGCGACGACCCTAGAAGATGCGGACAAGATCGTGCGGAAGGCCGCCGAGGTCGGCGTCATGTTGGCCGCGGCCCCGGCCATCGTGTTGGATCCTCAGGTTATCTTCACGAAGAAGCTGTACGACGAGGGAAGCCTTGGGCGCATGTGCTTCGCTCGCGTCCACGGCTCCCATGAAGGCGGCACCCTTCACGGCCACTACTACGACTCCTCCTGGTATCACATGCGATCTGAGGGCGGCGGTCCGCTCTTCGATACTGGGGTCTACGCGCTCCATACGGTTACGGGCGTTCTTGGCCCCGCGAAGCGCGTCGTGGCGCTCTCGAGCTTGTGCATCCCGGAGCGCCACGTGACGAGCGTGTGGCAGGAGGGATTCACCCCCTACACCATCACCGGCGACGTCGACGATAACGTGCTGCTGATGCTCGACTGGGGCAACGGAACCTTCGCCCAGGTCGATTCCTCGCATTGCATGCTCGCGTCTCAGGGCCCCTGGGCGGAGTTCTACGGGAGCAAGGGTGTCGTAGTTTCGGGGTCTGGCGAAGCGCCGCGCAACGAAGGCGAGCCGCTGCTCCAGGTCTATCAGGAGCCGCTCGCGTACGACCAGCGCGGATGGTTCAAGCCGTACCCGGCACGGGGAGCGCACCGCTGGCACATCGGCCACGGCGTAGGCAGCTTCGTCGAAAGCATCCATGCCGGGACCAAGCCGCTGAACAGTGGCGAGCATGCACGGCACGTCATCGAGATCATCGAGAAGGCCGTCGAGTCCTCGCAGAACGGCCGCGTCGAAACGCTCAATACCACTTTCTAGGTGACGCGAGATGAAGCTAGGTGCGCACTCATGGCTCCTGGAGACGAAGTACCCCCTGACTGAGGCGATGCGGCGGGCTCGTGACGTCGGATACGACGCCTACGAGCTGGACATCGGCAATTTCGGTGGGAGCGGTCTTGGTCTCCAAATCCTGCCCGACAGGCTGCAGCCCGCTCAGCGCGACGAGCTCAAGCGGTCTTCGCAGGACGCTAACATTCCCTTCTGTTCGATCTGCCTGGGTGCGCTCTGGCATTACCCGATATCGGGTGGCGACGAGGCTCACAGCAAGCGCGGCGTCGAGATCATCCTCGCCGCCGTGCCCCTCGCCAAGGATCTGGGCGCTGACTGCATTCTGCTGCCCCTGGATCAGCCAGCCGGCGTAACGGATTCCGAAGCGTGGGAGACCACGCTTCGGAATCTGGAACCGTGCGTCAGATTGGCTGAGGAGCATGGCATCACCCTGGCACTCGAGAACGTCTGTACGCCATTTCTGCTGGGCGCCGCCGAGCTCCGACGAATGGTCGATCAAGTCGCGTCGCGGGCCTGTCGTGTCTACTACGACGTCGGCAACAACACCTGGATAGGTCGCAACCCGGCTCAGGAGATAACGGAGCTGGGCGACAGGATCGCGAGGTTCCACTTCAAGAACCGGACGAGCCCGCGCGGCACGCCCGGGTCGGACACCAACTCGGTCGGCTCGCCCGGCATTGTCCCGTTTGACGAAGTGATGCAGGCCATCAAAGCGATCAAGTTCGACGGCTACCTCGTGGTCGAGGTTCCGACGCTGGACAAAGACGCAGATGCCATCGCACGCGAAAACCTCGAGGCTATGCGGACGCTAGTCGCCTCCGTACGGATCTGATCACAAGCGGCGGTCCCACCGAGACGGGCCAGGGATTGGTGGCCGGCTGGAGGTTCGAATGAAACTCGGTGTCTTTTTGGTCCTGTTTGGCCGGATGCCCTTCGAGGCGGCGCTGGACCGCGCGGCTGAAGCGGGCATGGACGCGGTCGAGATCGGGACGGGCAACTTCCCCGGAAATGCCCACTGCAATCCCGCGGAGCTTCTGGCCGACTCGACGAAGCTCTCGGCCTTCGCCCGAGCCGTCGAGACGCGACGGCTCACCGTCAGCGCCCTGTCGTGCCAGGGAAATCCCCTGCACCCGCGCTCGGCTATCGCCAGGGAGAGCCACGAAACGTTCCTGCGAACCGTGGAGCTGGCGGAGCGCGTTGGCGTCGAGGTCGTGAATGTGTTCAGTGGCTGCCCGGGCGACTCCGAGACGGCGACCCATCCAAACTGGGTTACTTGCGCGTGGCCCACCGAGTACGGCGAAGTGCTCGAATGGCAATGGCAGGAGAAAGTCGTTCCATACTGGCGCGAAGCCGCTTCGTTCGCGAGTGCGCATCACGTCCGCCTCGGGTTCGAGATGCACCCGGGTTTCGTCGTCTACAACCCATCGACCTTGCTGCGTCTTCGCGATGCCTGCGGCGAGTCAGGGGAGGTGATCGGAGCCAACCTGGACCCGAGTCATCTCTTCTGGCAAGGTGTCGATCTGGAGTCAGCGATCGGCGTCCTTGGGGCGGCCGGGACGCTATTCCACGTGCATGCCAAGGACACTGCCCTCCTTCCCCCGGCATCGGTCAATGGCGTTCTCGACACTACCCCGCTATCGGCGATCGGCCGCCGAAGCTGGATCTTCCGAACCATGGGGTACGGCCATTCCGAATTGGACTGGAGACGGTATTTGAGCGCGCTGCGGCTCGCGGGTTATGACGGCGTACTATCGATCGAGCACGAGGACGCGCTGCTGTCCGTTGATGACGGGTTCGCGAAAGCCGTGTCATTCCTTCGTTCCATCATGCCGACCGAGCCGGCCATCGCCGATGCGTGGTGGGCATGACTCGGCGGACGCTTATCCGGGTCGCCGTCATCGGTACCGGCTTCGTCGGGCCTCACCACGTGGACGCCGTTCGACGCGGTGGATATGGCCAGGTGGTGGCCCTGGGCGGCGCCGAGCCAGAACAGCTGGCGGCCTGTGCGCAGGCGCTCGGAATCGATCGCGCTACGACTGACGTCGCGGGACTCATAGCTGATCCGTCTATCGACGTAATCCACATCTGCACCCCCAACGCGACGCACGTGTCTCTAGCCACGGCGGCGATCGAGTCGGGCAAACACGTCGTGGTCGAGAAACCGCTCGCCCTCGACAGTGCTTCGGCCTGGGCTCTCGTCAGGCTCGCCCACACCGAGCGGCGTCATTCGATGGTGAGCTTCACGTACCGCGGCTACCCGATGGTCCAGCGAGCCCGAGCCCTCGTCGCCGAAGGGCAGCTGGGCTCAATTCGCCTTGTGCACGGCCGATATCTTCAGGACTGGTTGGCGCGCGCCTCGGACTACAACTGGCGCGTCGACACTAGCATTGGAGGTCCTTCACGGGCCGTGGCGGACATCGGGGCGCATTGGTTCGACGCGGTTGAATACGTGACCGGCCTGCGGATAGAGGCCGTGTTCGCGGACCTGGCCACCGTGATCGCCAGGCGCGCTAAGTCCGATGGGTCGGCTTCCACCTTTGCCGCGGCGAACGGCGGAAAGATGGCCCAGGTAAGTTCAGAGGACGTGGCGAACCTATTGGTGCGGTTCGAGGGCGGCGCTCTCGGGGCATGCGTGGTGAGCCAGGTGAGCCACGGTCATCACAACGACTTCTCGTTTGAGCTCACAGGCTCGCTCCGTTCTCTTGCCTGGCAGCAGGAGCGACCGGAAACGCTCTGGTTTGCCTCGCGAGACGATGCGCTTACCCTGACTCGCGGTCCGCGCGAGGGGGACGACACGGGGGTGCCGGCTCTGCCTGCTGGTCATCCCGAAGGATGGGGTGGAGCGCTCCGAGACCTTTTCAGGCCCTTCTACGCTGCGATCGCGTCCGGCGAAGACCCGGCACAATCTGCGGGTCGTAGCGCCTATCCGACGCTCGCAGATGGAGCCCGGGCGGTCGAGTTTGTCGAAACCGCGCTCGCCAGCGCCAAGACGGGAAGCTGGGCACGGATGCCCGGCAGGGCGGATGCCTCTGGAGACCTCGGGGTGGCCAGTCAGCCACAACCTATCCACAGGTCCTAGCCCGAGACGGGATCTATGCACTGCGTCGCCAGGCGTGAGATCTCGGCGGCCTTCCCGCCGTTCCGGCGAGCGAAGCCTAGTCGCGGCCGCGCGCGGCATCCAATCGGCAGCCTGGCCGATGGATCAACACACGCCAGTGCCAGATCAGGTAGTCCCGCCCAACCAAGTTGCCGTCGCCTCGCCAACGCGAACATCAGCCGAGACCGAGAGAGGGCGGCTCTGCCCTTGGGGGCCAAAGTACCGCCCACAGTGGGCGTGAGCGTGTCGGCTCTCGTTGGATGCACTCCCCGCGCAGGCTGCCGCCGCGCCCGGACGGATCTGCTCCAGCAGGCGTCGCCAGTCGTCGTACGACGGCAGGCAGGGGTAGCTAGTTGTCGGGAATTTGCACTCTGACGGATGGTCAGATACGGGCGAAGCGTCGGGGCAGCGCAGGCCGTGCTGCCGGCAGAGCCGAGGCACCTGCCACCCCGCGGCCGTTCTTAGCCGCTGGCCAACCTCCGCCAGATTCGTCGGTCAACTGGCATCGAGCTGGTAGGCGAGCCTGATCTTGTCCACCGCAATACTCCGAGCCTTGGCGGGATGTCGTCCGACCCCCAGGCTATCGAACTGATTCGTGTAGTTCACTTGGTAGTAGCCCAGCTGATCGTCTGGCTTCGCTTTCAGGTGATCGGCGATCAGGCTGATGCTCCCTTGCGCGACCTGGAGGACGGTGCCGTACACCGGTGACGCGGCCGTCACCGCCGTCGACAGCGTCTCCGCGAGCGACTTGTAGCGCTCGTCAGCCATTGCGGCGCCGATCACATTCCCGAGATCGCGAATGCCAGCGTTGCTTCGCAAGACCAGCAGCGAGAATGCCAGTGTACGGGGAAGCTCTCCCTCACGAAGATAGACGTTGTAGACCGCATCAGGATCCCCGACGGGCCCGATCGGCACGAAATCGCCGTCATGCACGTTGAGGTACGGCCTGCCCTGATAAGTGATCGGCTGTTTGGTCATGCCGTCAACGACGCTCGAGATCACAAGAACGCCGTGAGCTGACATCCCCAGCCATCCATCCAACCCGCGCATGATCTGTATCGAGCGGATTTGGAGCCGGATCGCGGTCGCCTTGGCGGGGAGCGCCCGGCGAGTGATCCGGCGCGTGGCGAGGCTCAGCCGCGGCAGGTCGTCCTCCGTAACCGTTTGCACCAGGTTGGGCCGGAACAGATGGGTCCCGCTCATCGTGGTCATGGTCATGTTCCTCCCGCCACGGAAACGAGGCTGTCTTCCGTCCCCGTGAACGACCACTCCATAACGTGTCCTGGTCACTCAGGTACCACGCCGGGCAGCCCGGACACGCGACCCACGGCATCCTGCGTAGACTGCCGAGCGCTCGACTCTATCAGACGCCTGATCGCTTCCATCGTCAAGTAGAATCAAGAGGGAAGGTGCTGGCACCGCGGGTGCCGATCTCGGCCCGGGGGGTGGTCCGATGACCGAGCCACTGCTGAAGTACGACGAGCTCAAGCTTCGTATCGAAGATGCGGGCAGGGACAGCGCCGGTCGGCCGGCTTACCGGGTTGCAGTGCTGGCCCCCGACGGTAGCTCTGAGTCCGACACCTTCACCAACCCATTCTCCGACGCTGAGCTCGACCAGTTCGTATCCAAGGTTAATCGGCCCCGTGCGGCATCCCGTGGGCATCGAGGCCGAACGGCCAACATGGAAGAGGCCCGGAAGCTCGGCGGCTCGCTGTTCAACGCCGCCTTCCCGCCCAAGATCTGTGCCGTCTATGCGGCCGCCCGCAAGGTGGCGGAATCGCGGAATCGTGGCCTGCGAGTGGCCATCTGCCTAACGGGCGCATCCGAACTCATGGGACACCCGTGGGAGTACCTCTACGAAGACCCTGACTTTTTATCGCAATCCATTCGCACTCCAGTCGTCAGGTCGCTGGACTTGCCAACGGCCCCACATGCCTATCAAGTCACGCCGCCGCTGCGCATCCTCGGCATAGTAAGCAGTCCCTACGGTTTGCCGGAACTCAACGTAGGCGCAGAGAAGAAGAAGCTCGAAGACGCGCTCGACGGACTGGCCACTGCCGGTAAGGTGGAGCTCTCCTGGCTGCCGCGGGCCACACTGGAGGATCTTGAGGCTTACATCAGCGCGCCGGACGAGGTGCACGTCCTCCATTTCATCGGGCATGGGCAGTTCGACAAGAAGACCGGACAGGGTTCGCTCGCATTCGAGGGACGTGACCGTCCGATACGGATGGTCACAGGCGACGACCTGTCATCTATGCTCGTGGACGAGCGAAGCCTCCGGCTCGTAGTGCTAAACGCTTGCGAGGGCGCGAGAACCTCGCATGCCGACCCTTTCTCCGGCGTCGCGACGAGCATCTTGCAAAGAGGCATCCCTGCCGTTATCGGGATGCAGTTCGAGATCACGGACAAGGCGGCTGTCTGCTTCGCGGACCGTTTCTATACCGCGCTCGCGCGTGGACTCCCTATCGACGCGGCCCTGGCCCAGTCACGCAGGGCGATTTTCGCCGCTGGTCGCGAGACCGAGTTCGGGACTCCGGTCCTGTTCCTTCGCGGCAAGACCACGACGTTGTTCCGCATCGCGTCGGGGAAGCCGCCTGCTTTGCCTCAGCCATGGGAGACGCCCCTTGAGAAACCCGGCTCCGAGGCGGGGGCGGCCGGCCCAACATTGGCCCGGGATGCCAACCCGAGCGGCGAGCAACCATCACAGGCGAGCGCCAAACCGGACACCCATCCTGAGACTGACATCGGCCAGGTCAGGCGTGACGAGGTGACCCCGCCCGGATCTCGTCTGCGCAAGCGGCTCTACGCCACCGCGGCGGCTGGGCTGGTTGTGGTGATTGCTGCCGGCGCACTGGTCATCGCGAACAACCGAGGTGCGTCGCTCTCCGAGTCTCCGACAACCGCAAGCCCAACGCCCCTCGCGCCCTCGGCGTCAGGGCCATCATCGGTGCTGACCAATGCTCTGATCACCGGCTCTACGGGCGTGTGGCAGAGTCTGCCATCGCTCAGCGAAGGGGTCGTGGGAGACACCACATTCCAGATGCCGAATGGTCGTGTGGTTGTCTTTTCCTCGGACACGAATGGGGTCCCGTCGAGGAGTTCCTGGTGGGTCGACGTGGCGAGCGCAAGGACGCAGGCGGGACCCCAGATGGCCTTTCCGCAGCGGATTCCATGCGTCACCCGTATGGACGACGGATCGCTACTGGTGGCGGGCGGCTGGCTCGAGGCCACCCCACTCTCAAGCGTGGAGATCCTGAGCGCGACTACCGGCCAATGGATCCCGGCCACGCCGATGGAGACACCGCGGTCTCAAGCCGTCATGGTCAATCTCGGGAGCGGCCGCTTCCTCGCCGCCGGAGGGTGGATTGCCCACAACAGTGATGGTGGATGGACGGCAACTAGTACCGCTGAGATCTACGACAGCAATAGAGGCACCTGGTCCTACACGGGATCGATGGCGACGCCGAGGGCTCTCGCATCTGCCACTCGCCTCAAAGACGGCAGGGTGCTCGTCGCAGGCGGTGATCAGAGGTGGGTGGGATCAAGCGACGAGTTCGTTCTGGCCTCGGCGGAGCTCTTTGATCCCAAGAGTGGGACGTGGTCGCCTGCCGGCCGCATGTCGTCCGCGCGGAGCGCGCATTTCGCTGCGCTGCTTCCGAACGGTCAAGTTCTGGTCCTCGGTGGCTGGTCGGATGGGCGTGAACGCGGAAGCGCCACCGTTGACGTCTACGATCCCGCTTCCGGCTGGTGGAGAACGTCGGACATGCCCGATGGCCGGGCGCAGGGTCGGATCGTCACGCTCTCCGACGGCCGGCTTATGGTGGTGGGCGGCCTCGACGCCACGGGCTCGCCGACGTCAGCTGTCGAGATCTTCGATCCGGCCACATCTGCTTGGACGCTCACGACGACCCTCCCTGCGGCCGTCTATTGGCCGGGGGCAGTCGTGCTGAAAGACGGTCGAGTCCTGGTGGCTGGTGGTTCGACAGGCAACCTCGCGACTGCCCGGCTCCTGCTGTTCAATCCCCCGCCAAGGTAGCCCGGAGACAATCTTTGTCCTGCTCGGGCCCGTGGCGTTCTTGCGTGTGGTGACAACCTGACTGACGAGGGGCTATCACTAGCTCCTGCCATCGCGCCCTGGGCGGGAGATCTCACGGTTGCCAAGTTCGACGGAAAGCCCGCCGGCCTCGGCACCTTCTTGCCCCTATCGGCGCACCAGTCGCCGGGCTGCGTCGGGGCACGTTTGACCTTCTTGCCCGCCAACGCCGGAGGCCGACGCTGGCACCGTCGCGGTGGATGAGGGTGGGAGCTCCGAATCTCGCGACACACATGAATCGATCACCCCAGGAATTCATCGACGCCGACCTGAGTGCGACGTAGCGGTCCCAACACCGGCTGACGAGCCGCCCGTGCTCGAGTCCTCGTGGCAGGACTTCCCGTATCAGTACCCGAGTCGTGATCCGCGGCGTCGAGGCGCGGTACATGCTGGGTTGGATCGCTACCATCCGAAAAGTTCCGATTCGGGCAGTGTCAACGTGTCAACGGCAGCAGCAACTGCAGGCGCGATTGGCAGGCCGGTCGAACGTAGGTCGCGCACTGGCTCTCGACGCACCGAAACCTGCAGATGTCCCGATCGAGCAACGACGCGAGGACGACGCGGTGGCCGATCAGCTTCTCGGCCTACCCGCTCTGTTGCACCAAGTCTGGGGGACTCAACCCACCAACGTGAGTGAGCTACCGGGACGCTACTTCGTCTTGCGCCGCTCACCGACCCACTGCGTCGCCGTCCATTGCCTCGCCGGTTCGGTGGAGACGGCGGTGCCGCCTGCCCGTTCCGCACGCATCTGCCCGGAGGTCCACACGGCAGCTGGATAGCCAGGCTCCCGGGCACGGATCCGATAGACGCATGCGCGGGCGCCGCCAGCGATATTGGACTCACGCTCCACGAGGGCTCCGAGTACCAGCCCAACCAGGCGAAGCTCGGAGTCGCAGATGACCAGCGAGCGCCGCGATAGGTCGAGCAATGGGCAGGCGTGCACGATGAGGCGGAGCCCGCGCTCCTCGACAACGTCCGCCGCGTAGCCGCGCTCATCGAAGATGTCCGCGAGGCAGTGCACCCGGGCAACGAGCGGCGCCTCGTGAAGACCGCTGGCGTCGAGTCGCGTTCCAATGGCGGCTGCCTCACTCCGCTCAGCTGCGCCGAAGACTCTGGCCACTAGTTCGTCACCACCGACGGCCCGAATGGCCTCCAGGAGCGTGCCGGCCAACCGGCCCTCATCCGGTTCGGACCCGCCCCTCGCATCAGGCGTGACGTCATAGAGGTGCACTGGGCGGCCGACGCCGTGACGAACGCCACGCCGCGTCACTAATCCGGTGCGACCGAGAGCGAGCAGGCGACGGGCGATCGCGCTCCGGCTAATGCCGAGTCGCTTCCCCAGTGCCTCGGCCGAGAGCGGCCCGCTGCGCCTGAGGACGTCGAGGAGGCGTCGCTGCTCGGGTTCGAGGTCGATCGGACAAGGCCTGGCTGGTACCTCGCTGCTCATCGATCCGAGAGTACGACCATGGGGAGTGGGTGGCAAGACGGGGGGTCCCATTGGGCACTCTCATCCATGGATACGGCCCCCCTATTTTGCGCGCCAGGCGGTCGAAAATACCGCCCCACCGGACCGTATTCACCTGTCTAGTGGTGAAAATCGCCGGATCCTGAACTTCTTCTGAGATTCGGTGACAGGCGCGTCCATACGCTTGAGAAGACCGGATCCAGCCTGAGCCCCTCATCCGATCGAGCTGTTGCCGGGCTCATGGAAAGGAAGGACTGCATCGAAGACAAGGCCACTCGTGACGCGGCATGTTATCCCGGCTGCAGACATCGGCCCCTATCGAACGATGTACCAGCCGGAAGGTCGACGCTTCGGCATCCGGGGGTGTCGAACGGATCGTCCGAGGGAGTGATGTCATGACAATAGAGAAGTTTGTAGCCGAGGTCTTTGGGACCGCGGTTCTCGTGCTCCTTGGAGATGGCGTCGTAGCGGGCGCCCTCCTCCTCAAATCCAAGTCGTTTGGCGCACAACACATCGAGATCACCATCGCATGGGCGTTTGCCGTGTTCTGCGGCGTCGTCGTCTCCGCGCCAATCAGCAACGCTCATCTCAACCCGGCCGTCACTCTGGCTGACGCCGTCAGCGGTTCAATCCCGTGGGACTGGGTGCCAGGCTATTGGGCCGCCGAGATGCTCGGCGGAATCATCGGCGCTGCGATCGTCGCGATCTACTACTGGGATCATTTCAAGGCGACCGAGGATCCGGCAACCAAGCTCGCTGTCTTCAGCACCGGGCCGAACATCCGCAACTACCCGCTGAATTTCTTCTCGGAGTTTGTCGGAACCTTCGTCCTGGTATTTGTGATTCTCTCGTTTGCCCACAACGGTAGCGCCAGCGGGCTCGCCGCACTTGGGGCCTTGCCGGTGGCATTGCTTGTGCTCGTCATCGGCTGCTCGCTGGGCGGCACCACTGGATACGCCATCAACCCCGCGCGCGACCTTGGGCCGCGTATCGCTCACTTCCTCATTCCCATCCCGGGTAAGGGTGGATCGGATTGGGCCTACTCCTGGGTCCCCGTCCTTGGGCCTCTTGCCGGCGGCGCGGTGGCGGCGCTGACCTATCAGGCCTTCTTTACGAACTTCGCCGACAAGGTCATCCCCCACTAGCTGAGCCTCGGGCTCGGATCTCCCTCGACCGGGGCTTGCCTGCGGCCGGGTCGCATCGAGGTATGTGCCCGGCCGCGGCCTTGCTACGGTGAGCTCGCGTTGCGCAACCACGCTTCCAGAACAGCGTCGACAAGCGGATGCGACACACACAGAAAATCGCAGCTGTAGCAGATGGGGTGAGCGAATTGGCTCAGTACGTGGGAGCCCTCGATCAGGGCACGACGAGCACACGCTTCATGATC
>DAHXON010000069.1 GCA_027364875.1 Chloroflexota bacterium | reverse complement strand
GCCCCAGAGGGATGGTCCGCGTGAGGAGGTCCGTCGGCGGACACCGGGGTCGTACCAACGGTACTCAGGTCCCAGGGTCAACCCCGATACCGACGCGGGTCCAGGTTGCCGAAGATGCGGACGGTTCCGATGAGACAGGCGGGATCGGGCGATCCCGGGGGGAATACACCGGACAGCCGAGGAAGGCACCCAATGAGCGTCTTTGACACCATCCGCATCGCCGCTTCCGGGCTGACCGCTCAGCGCCTCCGGATGGACGTTGCCGCCAGCAACCTGGCCAACGCGCAGTCGACCCAGACCCAGGGCGGACAGGTCGGCCAGCCGTACGAAGAGCAGGCCGTCGTGTTCCAGGCTCGGCAGATGGGCCCTTCGTTCGCGGACCAGGGCGTCTCCGCCGTGGCCATCGTCCAGTCGACCCGGGCAAACACCCGCGTCTACGACCCCAACAACCCCGAGGCCGATCAGACCGGTTTCGTGAACTACCCGAACGTCGACGTCGCTTCTCAGATGGCCGACATGATGGGAGCGGCCCGCTCCTACCAGGTCAACGCCACGGTCGCCCAGGCGGCCAAGCAGCAGGCTCTCGACGCGATCGACCTGGGAAAGGCGTAGGCCGGCGATGAACGCGATCGGCGCAATCTCGAGCATCTCGGGCGTGTCGTCCGTGTCGGGAGCCTCCGGCGTCTCTGGCATCGGCGGCGTCTCGCCACTCACCGGCGCGAGCACCGTCAACGGAACGGGCGCCGTAGACGGAACGACCGGGGGCACCCCGCCCGGCAACAACTTCCTCGACTCCCTCAACGACGCGTTCGGGCAGCTCAACGGCCAGTTGAACGCCGCCGACGCCGCCGCCTCCGACTTCGCCGCGGGCGGCTCGGCGGATCTGCACACCGTGATGCTCCAGATGGAGAGCGCTTCCCTGAGCCTCAAGACCGCGGTGGACGTTCGCGACAAGCTGCTCGAGGCCTACCAGGAAATCATGCGGACCCAGGTGTGAGGGTGGCTGATCGATGAACGACCAGATCCAGGGCGTCCTCAAGCAGCTCAGCATCAGCCAGCGACTGGGCATCGTCGGTGCCGCCGTCGTGGCCGTGGCCATGATCGGCGTCCTGGTCATGTTCGCGAGCAAGACCGAGTACACGCCGGCGTTCACGAACCTCAACGCCAGCGACGCGAGCACGATCGAAGGCGCGCTTCGCGGGGCCAACATCGCCTACCAGGTGACCGATGCCGGAACGACCATCGAAGTCCCGGTCGACGCGCTCGGCAACGCTCGGATCGCGGCCGGCACCGCCGGCTATACGACCGGCAGCGGCAACGATACCCAGGGCTGGAACCTCTTCGACAACCAGGGCTTCGGCCAGAGCCAGTTCGACCAGAGCGTCACCTACCAGCGAGCCATCGAGGGCGAGCTCACCAAGACGATCCAGGCGATGACGGGCGTGGCCAGCGCCCGCGTCGCGATCGTCCTGGCCCAGACCGGCGCCCTGTCCTCGCAGGACACTCCCGCCAGCGCCTCCGTGGTCCTGGCCATGACCGGCAACCAGACGCCGTCGAGCGGCCTCGTTCAGGCCATCGTCAACACCGTGGCCCGCTCCGTGCAGGGCCTCTCGACCGACAACGTGGTGGTCACCGACGACCAGGGCCACGTGCTCGCCGGCGCGGCCAACTCCGCCGACACCGCCGCGGCACAGGCCAAGGACATCGTCGAGCAGCAGCTGCAGACCAAGATCGACAGCCTCCTGACCGCCGCGCTGGGCAAGGGCCACGCGTCGATCGCCGTCTCCGCGGACGTGGACTCGAGCAAGGTCGAGCAGGAGATCACCACCTACGCCCCGTCCGGTAGCAACCCGCCGGTGAGCGTCCACAACATCGTCGAGACCTACGGCGCCACGGGCAGCAACGGCGCCTGCGGCGTCCCGGGCACCAACTCCAACGTGCCCGGTCTCTCGTCATACCCCGGCGTCTGCCCGGCGGCGGTTACGAGCGCGTCCCCGGCCGCCACGCCAACCCCGTCCGCCCCGGCGTCCGCGGCCGCCACACCGGCGCCGGGCGCCTCGGCTGCCCCCACTGCTGCTCCGTCGGGCGCGACCAACGGCTCGGGCTACCTCCACGAAGAGACGACGATCAACTACAACGTTTCCCAAACGGTCCAGCACATCGTCACGGCCCCCGGCGTGGTCAAGAAGATCTCGGTCGCCGTGCTCGTGGACAAGAGCGCCATGGGCGCCCTCACGCCCGAGACCCTCCAGACGAGCATCGCGGCCGCGATCGGCGCCGACACTGCCCGCGGCGACGTCGTGGCCGTGAACGCGGTGCCCTTCGCCCCCGTAGCCTCTGCGGCGCCCGTCGCCACCAGCAGCTCGACCTCGGACATGGTCTCAACCGTGGGCGGCATGAGCGGCACGATCATCGGAGTGCTCCTCGCCCTGATCATGCTCGTCCTCTTCTGGGTCAACTCGAACGCCCTCAGGCGCCGCGCCGACGAGGCGGTCCTCGATCTCGGCCCGGGCGGCTCGGCTCCCACGCTCGCCCCGGGCCCGGCACGAGCGGGCATCCCCGCGACCACCGGCTCGGCCGCCGATGCGGCCGCGGCAGCCGCCGACGCGCCCAACATGACTCCCCAGGCCCGCATCCAGGAGCGTCTTCGAATCGTCGCCGACGAACGGCCGGACGCCCTCGTCGGCCTGATGCACGGCTGGCTGCGTGAGGAGGATCGACGACGATCATGAGCGCTGCCGAAGCGACCAGCCTATCCCTGAGCGGCCCCCGCAAGGCCGCGGCGCTCCTGATCACGCTGGGTACCGAAGCATCGGCGAAGCTGCTCGCTCGCCTGCCGCCGGAGGCCATCGATCGGGTCGCCCTCGAGCTGATGCGCATGCCGGCCGTCGACGCCACGACCCGCGACGCAATCCTGGAGGAGGCCTACGCCGGTCTCTTTGCCCACGCCGGAGTCCTCCCCGGCGGCGAGAACTACGCCCTGGAGCTGTTCGCCCAGGCATTCGGCAGCAACAAGGCCCAGGAGCTGCTGGACCGGATCCATGCCGCCCAGCAGATCATCCCGTTCGACTTCATGCGCGACATCGATCCCGCGCAGGCTGCCGGCCTGCTTGGCGACGAGCACGCCCAGACGATCGCCATCGTCCTGGCTCACCTGGATCCGCGCGGTGCGGCGCAGATCCTGACCCAGTTCGAGGCACCGCTCCAGGTGGAGGTCGCAAAGCGGATTGCCCTGACCGAGCAGATAACGCCTGAAGCCGTGGAGATCGTGGAGGAAGGCCTGCGCAGGAAGCTCGCCAGCGTCGTCACCGAGGTGACCTCGGTCGGCGGCACGCGCCCGCTGGCCCACGTTCTCAACCAGGTGGGCCGGACCAACGAGCGCCAGATCCTGGAGGCACTCGGGGAGCAGGACAGCCAGCTCGCCGACGAGGTCCGCCGCTACATGTTCGTCTTCGACGACATCGTCCTCCTCGACGACCGGGCGATGCAGCGCGTCATCCGAGAGCTCGACGCCAAGGACATGGCCCTTGCCCTGCGGCCGGCAACCGAGGCCCTGCGCCTCAAGTTCTTCAACAACATGTCCCAGCGAGCCGCCGAGATGCTGCGCGAAGAGATGAGCCTGGCCGGCCAGGTCCGGATGAAGGCCGTCGAGGAAGCGCAGCAGCGGATCATCGACATCATCAAGCATCTCGAAGACAGCGACGAGATCACCGTCAACCGCGGAGGCACCGAAGATGCCTTCGTCTAGCTGGCGGCTGATCCGAAACGACGGCGCCCAGGAGGCTCCGTCCGGAGCGCCTCAGGTTCACGCGAGCACCTCGACACGTCCCTCGGCAGACAGGCCGCCAACGCTACCCGCGCCGATGGACGCAGCCCCGGGCACCACCGTCTTCCGGGGCCGCGGTCGCGCCGCCGGCCACGCCGGTGGGCCGGCTCTGCCGCCCGCGGCCGCCAACGAGCCGGCAGCCGTGAGCGTGGACCAGGCCGCTCTGGCCGAGGAAATCCGCCGCATCGAGCGGGTCGCCGAAGAACGCGGCTACGAAACCGGCCGGCGTCGCGCCGAGACCGAGCTTCGAGCGGCAATAGAAGGCGCCACCGCGATGGCCGAGCGCCTCAGCCAGATGGCACCCGAGCGAACCTCGGAGGTGGCTCACTCCATCGCGGAGCTGGCTCTGACCGTCGCCAAGAGGATCATCCAGCACGAAGTCCGGATCGAGCCGAGCCTGCTGTGCGCGTCCCTCGAAGCGGCCGTCAGCACGATCAACGGCTCCCCAGAAGCCCACGTCCTGCTCAATCCGAGCGCCGTAGAGCCGATCCGCGAGGCCTGGGAAGCTCTCCACGGCCGCGCCTACCTGGGCAAGAAGTGGGTGTTCGAAGGCGATCCCACCCTGCCGATCGGCGGCTGCACGCTCCGATACGACCACGGTTTCGTCGAGGCGGGCCTCGAGGCCCAGCTCGAAGAGATCGGCATCGCTCTCGACCGGGCCATTCCCGGGATCTCTCGGGGCGCGAGCGAAGAGGACGTGGCGTGATAGGCCACGTTCCCGGCGCCTCGAGCGGGCCGGCCCTTGCCCGCCGCCACGGTCGCACTCTCCTCGACGCCGACGATTCGGTCTCGCCGCTCCTGCGCCATCTCATGGAGGCCGCCGAAGCGGCCACGCGTTTCCAGGCCACGGGCGAGGTCGTCCGGGTCGTGGGCACCACGGTCGAAGCCGCGGGGCTGATCCTCCAGCTCGGCTCGATCTGCTGGATCGATCTCGAGCCCGAGGGCATGGTCAGCGCCGAAGTCGTCGGCTTCAAGGACGGCAACGTCACTCTGGTGCCGTTCGGCGACCTCTCCGGAGTGCGTCCAGGTTCCGCCGTCCGTCTCCGCGAGCAGCAGTTCCGCGTCCCGATCGGGCCGGCCGTCCTCGGCCGCGTCCTCGACGGCTTCGGCCGGCCGCTCGACGGCCAGGGTCCGCTGCGGGCCGAGTACCGCGTGGTCACCGGAGCGGCTCCTCATCCGCTCGGCCGTGCCCGCATTTCCACTCCGATCTCCACCGGCGTCCGCGCCCTCGATGGGATGCTCTCCGCCGGCAAGGGCCAGCGGCTCGGCATCTTCGCCGGCTCCGGCGTGGGCAAGTCCACGCTCCTAGCGATGATCGCCCGCCACGCCTCCTCCGACGTGAACGTGATCGCCCTCATCGGCGAGCGAGGCCGCGAGGTCCAGGAGTTCATCGACGAGCAGCTCGGCCCCGAGGGCCTGGCCCGCAGCTGCGTAGTCGTGGCCACATCCGACCAGCCGGCCCTCCTCCGCCTCAAGGCGGCCGAGATCGCCACGGCCATCGCCGAGTCGTTCCGCGACGACGGCAAGGACGTCCTCTTCATGATGGACTCGGTCACTCGCCTGGCCATGGCCCAGCGAGAGATAGGCCTTGGGGCAGGGGAGCCGCCGGCGCTGCGCGGATATCCGCCGTCGGTCTTCTCGTTCCTGCCGCGACTTCTCGAACGCGCGGGCAACACCGAATACGGGACGATCACCGGCTTCTTCACCGTCCTCGTCGAGGGCGACGACATGACCGAGCCGGTCGCCGACACCGTTCGCTCCATCCTCGACGGCCACATCGTGCTGTCGCGGTCCCTCGCCGAACGCAACCACTACCCGGCCATCGACGTCCTCGCGTCCGTTTCGCGGGCGATGCCGTCCGTGGTGGACAAGGACCACATGCGGGTCGCCGGCGCGGTCCGGGCGGCGCTCGCCGAGTACGAGGGCGCCCGCGACCTGATCGAAGTCGGAGCCTACGCCCATGGCTCGAACCCGGCCATCGACGAGGCGATCGCCCTCCGGCCGGCCCTCGAGCAGTTCCTCTGCCAGGAGCTCGAGGAAGCGTCGGACATCGTGGCGGCGCGCCAGGGCATGGAGGCGACAGGGGTCCTCAACGCCCCGGCACTGATGGGCGCCGGCGGCACGCTGACGCCGACCGCGCCCAGGCCCGCCGGCGGGCCCGGTTCGGCCCAGCCCGGCCAGACCCCCGCGCAGGTCCAGCAGCAGCGTCAGGCGGTTCCCGCCGGGCCCGCGTCCCAGATGCCGCCCATGTTCCGGGGTGAGGTGAGGCGATGAGCAACCGCTTCCGCCTCGGCATAGTCCTCCGCCTCCGCGAGATGGCCGAGGAGACCGCCCGAATCCAGCTCGGCCACGCGCTCGACGCCCACGGTCGGGCAATCGCGTCGGTCCAGGCCGCTCAGGGACGGGCGGGCGAAGAGCAGCGCTGGCTCTCGGACCTGCAGCACCGCACCGCCGAGGCCGGCCAGCTCCAGAGCGCCGTGTTCGCCGTCGCCGCCGCCCAGCGCGGCATCGTGACGGCCCAGGAGCGGCTCGGGCGCGCCACGGACGCTCTCTTCGAAGCCCGGCGCAGCCTCGCCGAGGCCACCCGCCAGCGCGAGGTAGTGGAGCGGCTGCGTGACCGATTCCTGGCCGCGGAACGGCGCGAAGTAGAACGTCGCGACGCCATGGCGATGGCCGAGATCGCCTCGACCCAGCATGCCGTCCGAGCGGCGCGAGAACACCGATGAGCTACACGGACGTCGTCGGCCGCATCTCCGAGCTCGAGACGCTCATGCGCCGCGTGGACCCGCAGTGGGCCACGAGCGGCTACTCGATGGCCAACTACCCGGGGATCATCAACTCCGGATCGCTCTTCTCCGGCGTGCTCGAGAGCATCACAGGCCAGCAGACGCCCGACGCCGGGGCCGCCGGAGCGGGCGGATCGGCCAGTCCGGCATTCGCCGGCGGCTCCTCGGCGACCGGCGGCACGACCACGGGGGGCAAGTTCAACGTCATCGGCCGCTCCGGCTATGACTCGGTGTCGTTCCAATCACCGCTGCCGAGCTCGCGGCTGAGCCAGGCCTTCGGCCCAAGCAGCGAGCCGCTCGAACCCAGCGCGACGATCGGCGGCGTCACCTACGCCCACTACCACAACGGCATCGACATGGCCGCGCCGCTCGGCTCGACGATCCGAGCCGCCGCGTCCGGACTGGTGACCTACGCCGGCCGGCAGTCGGACGGAGCGGTCGTGGTCAAGATTCGCCACGCGGACGGCTACGTGAGCCTCTATGCCCACCTCGACCCGTCCCTCCAGGTTGCCGTCGGCCAGCAGGTCACGCAGGGCCAGGCCCTCGGACAGGTTGGCATGACCGGCAACACAACCGGCCCGCACCTCCATTTCGGCCTTTACAACCCGGGGGGCACCGCGGTCGACCCCTCGACATGGCTCAAGGCCGGCAACCTGCCGGCTCCCGCGACCCTCCTCGGACCTTCCGACTCCGATCCGGCGACGTTGACCCAGGTCTCCGGCTCGGCGACTCTCGCCCGCTTCGACGCGGTCTCGGCGCAGGTCCCATACGCCGCCGAGATCCGCCAGGCGGCCGTGGCCAACGGCATCGACCCGCTGCTGCTGACCTCGCTCGTCTACGCGGAGTCCAACTTCCATCCGAACGCCGTGTCGAAGTGCGGAGCCATGGGCCTGACCCAGCTCATGCCGGGCACGGCGCGCGGCCTGGGCGTAACGGACGCCTTCGATCCTCAGCAGAACCTCAACGGCGGCGCCGCGTACATCGCCCGCCAGATGAAGAACTTCGGACGGGTGGATCTGGCCCTGGCCGCCTACAACGCCGGCCCCGGAACGATCAGCCGTCTCGGGGTAGTCCCCAATTCCACGCGAGGGTATGTCTCGAAGATCCTTGGCAAGTGGACCAGCTACCAGGAGCTAGCGGCATGATCGATCGAACGATGTCGATCCTGACCAAGGCGCTCGACGGCCTGACTGCTCAGCAGTCGGTCATCTCGTCGAACCTGGCCAACATCGATACCCCCGGCTACTCGCCCCGATCGGTCGACTTCAAGACGGCCCTTCAGAACGAGATCGCCTCGACGTCCCCGTCCGCCCTGGGTGGCTACGCCGTCGCCCCTGCTAACGCGCCCGCTGCCGACGTCGCCATGGCGACGAGCGATCCGCGTCACTACAGCGCCCTCGGGAATCTGGGGAACGGCTCCTCGGCCGACGTCTCGACCGTCAGCGAGAACACCCGCAACGACAGCAACAAGGTCGACCTCGAAACCGAGATGACGGCCCTGACCCAAACGCAAATCAGTTACGAGGCGGATTCGCGGCTGATCATGTCGAAGTTCGCCCAGTTCACCGACGTCCTCGGAGGTCGCTAGCATGGCCGGCCTGTCTTCCAACGTGAGCCTCGATCGGCCGGTCGCACCGCCTGCGTCGGGCGTCTCGAACGCGCCGCTCGGCCCGGACGACGTCTCCTTCAGCGACGCCTTCGCGCAGGCCCAGCAGACCCGGCTCGAAGCTCGAGACGCGGCGAACGCTCGCGCCGACGCGATCGCGGCCGCCGCCGGCCGCAACGACCTGCGAGATCCCGCTCGGGGCTCCATGCCGGGTTCTATATCCCGGCAGGCCGCCGGTCCCGCCCCCTGGACCGCGGCGTCGGAACGCGGCATCCTGCGCGCGTCGGACGGCTCCCGGACCGACGACGCCCGCGCCGAAGCGCAGACGGCCGGTTTCCCGACCAGGAAGAGCAAGACGTCCGGCCGGGGAGCCACTAAGGCGCGCTCGCGGGTCGATCACGCGGACGAGGCCCGCTCCACGGCCCACCATGCCGCCGACGCGTCTCGAACCCCGGACGCAGCCGATCCGTCGTTCGCCGCCGCCCTGTCTGCCGCCGACGGCGGTCCTTCTAAGTCGGGTTCGGCATCTGCGGCCGGCACGTCCGGGAGTGCTTCGAACGGCTCCGGAGTGGGTGGCGTGGGAGCTGTCGGCGCGGTCGGCGCCGCCGGAGCGACGGGCGAGGCCGGCCCGGTGGCGAGCGCGTCCGCGACGGGCGCAGGTACGGGCGCGGCTCCAGCCGGAGCGACTCCTGACGCCACGGGCCCCGCCGGATCCGGCCCAGTCCAGGCGTCAGAGGCAGCGGCAGGTGCCGCGGGCAGCTCGACGGCCGCCACTGCGGCCGACGCCGCCGGAGCCACGGTCTCAGCGGCTGCGAGCCCAGGCGCTTCGGGCCCGGATTCAGCGGCGGACTCCGCGGCGACCGCCGCGACCGCGGCCGAGACACAGGGACGCTTGCTCGGATACTCCGGACCCGCCCGCTCGACACGAGCCGGCCAGGCCGCCCAGACCGGCGGCTCCGGGGCCGCCCCGGCCGCCCCGGCCGCCACGGCCGCGAACCCGAGCGCCTCAACGACCGCGGCCGGCCAGGCGATCGCCGCCGCCGCGACGGGCGCCGCGGCTTCCGTTCAGACCGCCGCCGGGGTTGAGCCCGTGCAGGCGGCCACCACGACAGATGGCGGCGCAGGCTCCGTCACGTCCGGATCGGCGACACCGGCAGCGACCGGCTCCGCGGCAGCGAACCCGGCGGCCGACGCCCAGGTTGCCGGCCAGGCCAAGACGCCACCCGCGATGGTTCCGGCGAGCGCCGCCGGAGTCGTCGCGGCCACCGCATCCGGACAGCCGCAGGCTGTCGGCCTGAACGCGGCCGTCGCGGCTGTCGCGGCGGCCGTGGCCGCCGCGGCCGGCTCTGCCGCGCCCGGCGCCGCGACCCAGAGCTCTCAGACGACCGCGGCCGCGGCAGCGACTCGGGCCCCCGAATCCCCGCGCGTGGTCGCCCCGGATCTCGCTCAGGTGTACGGCGCCCCCGACCGCAAGCCCGCCGCCGGCAGTCGAGCTCCGGGTGGCGCGGCCGGCGCGCCGGCACAGACCGGGGCCGTTCCGACGGACGTCACCGCGGGCGGCTCCTCGAGCGCGGCATCGGCCGGCTCACCCGCGGGGAGCGCGGCGGCCTCCGGGGCCGCGTCGCAGACGACGGCTTCGGCGAGTGTCGCAGACGCCCCGGAAACCCTTAACGACATCGAGGCCGCGGCAGCTTCCGCGGGATCCGCCCCTGCCGGCCGGTCGACGGCCGCTGTCTCGAGTGAGACGGCTTCGGCGTCGGCCGGCTCGATAGCCACGCCGGCCCTTCCCCCGGCTCCCGCGGCTCCTGCATCGCCATCAACGACCGCCCAGGCGGCGTCCGCGCCTGCCACCGCGGCCGTGCCCGCGACCCCGGCAGCGTCCGGCAGCGCGGCGACAGCCGGCACAGCATCCGGCGCCGCCGTCGCCTCGGTCACCGCGGCCATCACGCCCGCTGCCGCTGAGCTCGCCCCGCGAGTCATCCGGCTGGGCTCAGCCGTCCGGCACGGGCCGCTGCCGTCACTTCCGATCAGCTCCGCGAAGGCGCCGTCCGCCGGTCAGGCGGTCCAGGCCGATCCGGGCGCCGGCCCCACAGCCCTAGCCGACCCAGGCTCGTCCGAGGCAGCCCCCGCCGCTCAGATCGCCGCAACGGCGGCGGGACAGGCCTCCGGCTCGGTGGCTCAATCCGCGACCTCGCTCGCGGCGGCGGCAGCGGCCGCGGTCGCAGGGGCGACCGGCGTGGGCGGCCACTCCCTGGCGAGCGCGCCCGACTCGGTCATCGGGTCCAGGGCGGCCTCGCTGGTGGACGCGGCAGACCGGCTCATGAACCAGGTCATCCAGACCGTGCGGTCCTTCCAGACGAGTGCCGGCCCCGGCCTCGAAACGCGGATCACCGACCCGGCTCTCGGCGACGTTCGAATGATCGTCACCGGCCGCGCCGGCGAGGTGGTCCAGGCTCAGCTGATCGTCCGCGACCGCGCGGCCGCCGACGCGCTGACTCAGGCCGCCGCGCGCGTCCACGTCGCCGATTCGCTGGCGGGCGTGACCGTGACCGTCCGCAGCGAGAGTGGCGGCTCGGCGACCGACACGCGGTCCGGCCGCGGCTTCGACTCCGCCGGCTGGTCGTCCGCGTCCGGCTACGGCTCGGGCAACGGCACCGGTTCCGGTCAGGGACAGGCCCAGGGAACCCCGGGCGGCAGCATGCCGGCCGGCGGCGACGGCTCGGCCGGAGCAAGGACCTCCCACGACGGCTCGCAGGCGCAAAGCCGTCCGACGCCGGCCATCTCTTCGCCCATCGTCTCCGGACGACGTTCGGCCCTTCCGGGCGGTTCGTCGCTGGACATCCGAGCCTGAAAAGGAGCCGATCGATGAACGTCAGCCCGACGGCTTTCTCACCTTTTTCGAGCTTCGGCAGCGCCTCACCCGCGTCCGGCATTGCGACTCCGGCCTCGACGGCGACTCCGGCCGCGACGGTCACGCGGCCCGAGGCCGGTTCCGGCGATCCGGTCCAGATCAACAAGAGCGGGACGACGGGCTCATACAGCCTGTCCACCGACGATTTCCTGAAGCTGTTCCTGGCCGAGATGCAGAACCAGGACCCGACCCAGCCGATGGACAACGCCCAGATGCTCAACCAGCTCTCGCAGATGTCGAGCATCCAGACGATGCAGGGCATCCAGACGGCCCTGCAGGGCTCGCAGCTCGCCCAGGCATCCAACCTCATCGGCAAGAACGTCACCGGCCTCGACGTGGACGGCAAGGCCGTCGACGGCGTAGTGGTGGCGGTCACGCAGTCCAACGACGCCGGCCTGGTTCTCAAGGTCGGCGACCAGTACATCAAGCCCGACAGCGTCGTGAACGTGACGCCCGCGGCCACTCCCACCACCGGTAGCTAGAGGCCCGAACGCCGGGCTCCACTTCACAGAAAGGAGGTGATAACCACGATCGATCGAATTGGATCCGATCTGACGTCGCAGGGCGGCGGTCTCGTACGAGACCCGGTCCTGACGCCGAGCTCGGACCCGCGGCTCCAGCCGGGCTCGGGAATCTCGCCTTCCGGAGGCGGGCTCTCCTTCCGGGACGCGCTGTCCGCGGCCGCCGACGAGCGTTCGCTCCACATCTCGGAGCACGCGATGAGGCGGGTAGAGCAGCGTCAGATCCCTCTCGCCGGGGAGCAGCTCGACCGCTTGAGCGGCGCCCTCGACCAGCTCAGCCAGCGCGGCAGCCGCCAGTCGCTGGTGATGCTCGACCAGTACGCCTATGTCGTCAACGCCCCGAGTCGCACGGTCGTAACGGCCGTCGATTCGAACCAGAGCAAGGACAAGGTCTTCACCCAGATCGACTCCGTTGTAATCGCCTGACGGCGATTACACATGCGGTTCTGGCTCCGCCAGAACACGCAACCGCCAGACAGTGGTTTCGGCCTCCGCCGAAACCGAGCAATTGAAGAGTCCGCCGTGTGCGCCAGGTTGTTTGCCGGACCTCTCTGAGGAAGCTGGCCTGGCCGCGGACGCCTAGAAACGCGTCGCGCCATCGAGCGGGACGCCAGCTGGAGCCCGAAAGGGCAGGCCCTCAGGAGGCTTTCGATGCTTCGCTCCATGTTCTCCGCGATCTCCGGTCTGCGCGGCCATCAGATCATGATGGACGTCATCGGCAACAACATCGCCAACGTCAACACGGTGGGCTTCAAGTCCGGCCGCGTGAACTTCCAGGACATCCTCTCCCAGACTCTCCACGGCGCCACGGCCCCGTCTGGCGGCCTCGGCAGCATCGACCCGGCCCAGATCGGCCTCGGGATGACCGTCGCCGGCATCGACGTCCTGCAGACGCAGGGCAACCTGCAGTCCACCGGCAAGACGACCGACATGGCAATCCAGGGCGACGGCTTCTTCATCGAGTCCGACGGCGGCGCCACCTACTACACCCGCGACGGCGCGTTCGACATCGGCCTCGACGGCTCCCTCTCCAACCCGGCCAGCGGCATGAAGGTCCAGGGCTGGCAGGCCGACGCGGCCGGCAAGATCGACGTCACCCAGCCCATCACGGACCTGACCATCCCGATCGGCCAGCGGACCACCGCGCTGGCGACCTCGCACGTGACGATCAGCGGCCACCTCGCCGCCGGGGCGGCCGACGCCCCGCAGGTTCCGACCACCATGACCGTCTTCGACAGCCTTGGCGTCTCCCACTCGGTCAAGGTGACCTTCACCAAGACCGGCGCGAACGCCTGGAGCTGGGCGGCCAGCAAGGACCCGGCCGACACGGGCATCTCGATCGTCGGCGCGGGCGGTCCTCCCCCGGTCAACCAGGGAACACTGGCCTACACGAGCGGCGGCGTCTTCCAGGCCCAGACCGGGACCCTGAGCTTCACCTTCCCGGACGGTGCCACGGCCACCACACCCGGCATCGACCTGAGCGCCATGACCCAGTTCAGCGGCACCAGCCAGCCCGCCGGCCAGACCGACGGCTTCACCTCGGGCACCCTCGTCACCTTCGCCGTCGGCAACGGCGGTGAGCTCTCGGGCGTGTACTCGAACGGCCAGACCCAGGTTCTCGGCCAGATCGCCCTCGCGTCTTTTTTGAACTCGGCTGGTCTCTTGCGAGCTGGTCAGAACAACTTCTCGGCTACGTCGGCCTCCGGCGCCGCGGCCATCGGCGCCGCGGGCAGCGGCGGTCGCGGAACCGTGATGACCGGCGCGCTCGAGATGAGCAACGTTGACCTGGCCACCCAGTTCACCGGAATGATCACGGCCGAGCGCGGTTTCCAGGCCAACAGCCGGGTCATCACGACCTCGGACGAGATGCTCCAGGAGCTCGTCAACCTCAAGCGGTAACCACATCTGTCCCGGGCACAACGGGGTAGGTAATCGAGTGGCGGGCCGGATCACAGGCCCAGTCTATCCTGCCCGCCACCTCTGTCCATCGCTCCCTCAGGCCTTCTCGGCATGGCCCCGGCGACCGATACCTAAGAAGGCATCAACCACTGACGCAGGTATCCGCGTGAAGATCGGAAAGGTTCTGACATCGAGCGCCGTGCTCGCCACCCTGATGGCGCTCATGGCGCCGAACGCCGCCCTGGCGAACGGGGTGGGGGACCTCTACGTTGCGAGCCCATCGGGCGTGCTCGAGGTCCACGTGGTCACGTCGACCGTGATCAGCGTCATCCCCGTGGCTCCGTCGCCGCAGTCCGTGGTCTTCAGCCCGGACGGCCGGACCCTCTACGCGAGCACCGCGGGCCCCAAGGTCACTCCGGTGGACATCGCCACGCTGGAGGTCCAGGGCTCGCTCACGATGCCCGGGCCCGTGTCTTCGCTGGCGTTCCCGGCGGGCCAGGTCCTCGTCGCGGCGATGCCGCAGCGCCGATCGCTCGCGTTCGTCACGGTCCACGGCGGCGCCGTCTCCGAAAGCGGTCAGCTACCCGGACCGGGCAACATCCTCGCCGGCGACCGCCGTGAAGCCCGAGTCGCGGTCGCGCAGGCCGGCGCCAACTGGCTCGAGGTCGTGGATCCGGGCACCCAGACGATGCGCAAGGCAACGGTCCCCGGCGAGATCGTCGACCTGGCTATCGACCGCGACAAGGGCGCCGTGGTCGTCGCCACTCGCAACCCCGACGCAGTCCTCCTCGTGGATCTGACCTCTCTTGCCACCATCTGGACCGTCGCCCTGTCCGGGACCCCGGACGCCGTGGCGGCGCTGTCGTCGGCGATCGTCGTGGGCACGGGCAAGAACCTGTGGAAAGTGGACGGCAAGAGCGCCGTCGCGTTCGCCACCACCCGCGAGCAGATACTGGCGATGACCCCGAGCGACGAAGGCTCGGTGATCCACGTGGCCGAGGATTCGGGGATAGAGGTCTTCGACTCCGCCGGCAAGCTCCAGCGAACCCTCGAGCTGAACGGCGATCGCGCGCCGGTGTGGATGGCGGCGGTGAACCGGGGCTCGTCCCTGTTCGTCGGTACGGGAGGCGCGGCCGCGTCGCCGTCGAGCAAGGCCACGATGCCGCCGGCGAGCGTGATCGGCACACCCGAGCCGCCGACCACTTCCACCATCGTCGACACGGCCACTCAGATCGCGGGTTCCGCGCCGTTCCAGAGCGCGGGGATCGTTGGCCTGGCCATCCTGTTCCTGTGCTGGCTCTTCATCCGCTGGTACGACCGCCGGGCCCTGCGGGCGCGCTGACCCGGGACGAGGCCCCGCCGACGAGGCCGCCGAGTCGCCATCATCCGGGGCTCATCCCGGTCCATCCAATCGACGCCCCGCCCGGCCGACGCTTACCTCCGGCGTACGTATCGGCGCGTCGGCCCGCGGATGTACCCGGGGCGTACGAAATCGACGCCCAGGCCGGCCCACGCGTACCTCCGGCGTACGTATCGGCGCGCCGGCCCGCGGATGTGGCGGCGGGGATCGGCATGATCGGCGACGCGGCGGGGAGCCTGCGGCGCCAGCGGCGCTCTACGCGCCCGGCGCTCTACGCGCCCGGCGCTCTACGCGCCCGGCGCTCTACGCGCCCGGCGCTCTACGCGGCCTGGACGTCGAAGATCGAGAGCAGCTCCTGGAAGGAGTCCCGCACGTTCGCGGTCTTCTCTTCCCAGCGCTCGCGGGTGATGTTCAGCGAGCCCAGGACCGTGTCGCCTTCGAGCTGCCGGTCCGACGCGTCGACGACCGCCGGGTAGCTCAGCTCGCGGAGGAGCACGTCCGCCCCGGAGATCAGCGCGCCGAGGGAGCCCGGGCTGGGAACGTGGTGGTCCCAGAGGACTCGGGCGATGACCGGGGGCAGATTCCATTCGTAGGCGAAGACCGCGCCGACGTCCTGGTGGGTCGTGCCGGAGAGCTCGATCTCCATGTCGAGCTGGCCGGCCGCGTTTCGGGCGTCGTGGGCGTGCGGGTCGAGCAGGTAGCTCGCGTAGCGCTCGCCGACGTCGTCGAGCAGGTAAACGTGGCCCAGGTCGTGGAGCAGGCCCGCGGCGAACGCCGTGTCCGGGTCGGAGAGACGGCACATCTGGGCGAGCGTCTTGCCAACGACCGCGGACCGGACCGCGTCGCCGGTCAATCGGGCGGCTGCCAGAGCTTCGCGCGGCGAGCGGTTGCCGGCCCGGCGCGAGACGATGAGCGAGGTCAGGACCAGCTGGCGGAGAACCGTGTCTCCGAGCAGCGCCACCGCCCGCGAGAGAGTGGTGACGGGTTCGGCCGGCGCGTAGAAGGCCGAGTTGGCCATCCGCAGGACGCGGGCGGCAAGGGCCGGCGAGCCGTCGATCAGCTTGGCCAGCTGGCGGGCGTTCGAGTCGCCCTGCCGGAGCTGCTGCTCGAGTCGGAGTAGGCTGGCGGATGGGCTTATGGCATGAGCGTGCTGGACGATCTGCCGGGCCCGATCGAGGGTGGTGCTAGTCAGTACTTCCACGGGTGAGTTTTCGGTGTCTCCGCTCACGTCTTGAGGCCCTTGACTGGGTCGCGATGGGCTTCTTTCGGTTTCCGTCGGCACGCCTCACAGGCGAATTGCGCGATCGACGAATCCGTCTGAAGGATGACCTGTTGTGGACCTTCGCAGGACCCCCCAGATGGGCTACGCCGATATCATGGCGATCCAGCGCGCTGGAGGAGCATTCCGAATATGGCGTTGATCGAGACCATCGGTCTCAGCAAACACTACGGAGCAGTCAAGGCGCTCGACGGCCTGACGGTCAGCGTCGAGCCCGGCATCATCGGGCTCGTCGGGGCCAACGGAGCCGGCAAGAGCACGCTCATCAAGATCCTGCTCGGCATCATTCCGCCCACCTCGGGCAAAGCCACCGTGGCAGGTTTGGATGCGCTCACGGAGTCGAGGGAGATCCGGCAGATCGTCGGCTACATGCCCGAGCACGACTGCCTGCCGCCCGACGTAGGCGCAACCGAGTTCGTGACCCACATGGCCCGCATCTCCGGTCTGCCACGGGCCGCAGCCCGGGAGCGAACCGCGGAGGTACTCCGCCACGTAGGCCTCTACGAAGAGAGGTACCGCCAGATCGGCGGCTACTCCACGGGCATGAAGCAGCGAGTCAAGCTCGCGCAGGCCCTGGTCCACGACCCCAAGGTCCTTCTCCTCGACGAGCCCACCAACGGACTCGATCCGGCGGGGCGCGACGAGATGCTGGACCTGGTCAAGCGGACCGGGACGGACTTCGGGATCACCGTGATGGTGGCCTCGCACCTCCTCGGCGAGATCGAGCAGGTGTGCACGTACCTGCTTGCCGTGGACGCCGGTCATCTCCTCAACGCGGCCCCCATCGCGCACTTCACCGCTCGCACGCCCGTGCTTGCGGTCGAGGTGGAGCAGGGCGCCGAACAGCTGGCCGCGGCGCTCCAGCCGCACGCCAGTCGCGTCCGAGTCGACGGCAGCTGCGTGCTCGTTGCCCTCGAGAGTGATGGCATCTACGACGTGGTTCGGGATGCGGTTGCGGACCTGAGCCTTCCGCTCGTCCGGGTCCAGCAGGAGCGGCGCCGGCTCGAAGACATCTTCCGGGAACCGGCCCCGGCGGCGGAGGCGCAGGCATGACCAACAACAGTCCCGTCCTGGCGAGCTCGCCAACCGGGAACATCTACGACCTTGGCTATCGCCACTACGAGGGCGTCCGGCGCGGTCGCCTCTGGGCAACGTGGTCCCTGTACATCGAGAGCCTGCGGGGCATCTGGGGCTTCGGCCGCCCGATGACCGCCAAGGCGGTGCCGCTGGTCCTGGCCGGGCTGTACGCGTTCTACGCGCTCATCCAGCTGGCCTTCTCCTCGGTATTCGCCAACGCCATCGCCCAGGGCCAGGACATAACGTTGGTCACGTACAGCGACTACTTCTCGGCGATGTTCATCTTCGTCTTCTTCTTCTGCGTCGCCCAGGCGCCGGAAGTCGTCTGCCGCGATCAGCGCTACTCGGTGCTGCCGCTGTACTTCACCCGGGCTCTGGGTCGGGTCGAGTACGCCGGCGCGCGCCTGGCCTCCCTCGCCACGGCCATCTTCATCGTCCTGATGATCCCCAACATCGCCCTGTTCATCGGCGACATCCTGATGAAGACGGACACGTTCGCGGCGATCGGCGACGAGGTTCCCAAGGCACTCCCGTCCATCCCGGCGAGCCTGCTCATCGCCGTTGGCCTGGCCGCCATCTCGCTCGCCATCTCCTCGTTCACGCCCCGGCGGGCCTATGCGGCAATCGGCCTCGTGGCCTACGTCCTGCTGATGGAAGCCATTCCGGCGGCCATCTACTCGATCGGCCAGACGAGCAGCGGCAGCACCTGGACCGACAAGCTGTTCCTGCTCACGCCGGTCACCTCGCTCCAGGGCGCCACGTCCTGGTTCTTCGGCAAGCGCCTCGATCCACGGAACTTCCTGGGGTCGCTGACGGCCGAGCAGTACCTCCTGGCCGCGCTCGCCAGCGTCGTGATATTCACAGGGGTCCTCATCTTCCGATACCGCAGGGTCGCAGCATGACCACCCAGACGCAGAACC
>DAHXON010000068.1 GCA_027364875.1 Chloroflexota bacterium | reverse complement strand
GCCAGCCGCCGAGCGTGTCGTTTCGGAAGTCGGATCGGCGGACCGCCTCGAGAGCCCTCTGGAAGACGACTGACGTCAGGTCCTCGGTAGCCGAGTGGTCGCGAACGCGGCGGAAGACGAAGCCGTAGATGCGCGGCAGATAGAAGTGGTACAGCTCCACGAACGCCTCGTCGTCTTCGCGCACGCGGGCAACGAGCGCTCGCTCGCGCTCGGGTGGCATGCGCGAGGCGCCGTCATCCTGCATAGGGAGCCCCACGGTAGGAAGGGACCGCGCCAGGGGCAATCGGCCGGCCGTACCGTGGTCCACCGCCGGCGGGGCCTCCCCGGTCGGGGCTGCGATCAGGGACCCCGCAAGGCTCCGGGCAGTAGGACGCACGAGGCCCCGGGCACGGCCGTCCGGAGGAGCCTCGACTCTCGTCGGAGCTCCTCCGGCAGGCAATTCGAACGAGAAACTCGATGCCACGGCCGATGGTCAGGCTCCGGCCCCTGTCGCGGGCGCCACGCTCGGCGCGAGGCTTGGAGATGGGTTCGGCGCGAGGCTTGGCGCCACGCTCGGCGCGAGGCTCGGCGGAACTCGTGCAGCCGACAGGCGGACGTGGATCACGTTCGTCCGGCCGCAGACGTAGGGCGCGCCGTCGAGATACGCAATCGCCTCGACGCGGACCTGGTAGTTGCCCGGGCCCACGCCGCTGACCCTGACGGAGGTGACGCCCGGTGCGGGCGAAGCCCAGGTTGGGCTGCCGGCCACTAACGAGGGCGTTCTGCCCGACGCGCTCAGCTCGTAGACGAGCCGGTATCCCGCGAACGAGCCGCCCGTGTATGCGTTCCAGCTGAAGCCCAGGGTGAAGTCAAGGTTGGCGGTGGCGGCGAGGGGTCCGAGATCGGCGATCGATCCGGCGCCGGGAGCCGGTGTCGGCGCGGGTGTCAGTGCCGGGGCGGTAGGAGCGGGCGGCTGGCTCGGGGGCACCACGGGGCCGGGCGAGAAACGCGCGGTCGAAAGATGGACGTGGATCGTGGACGTCTGCGCGACGACGCAGACCCGGCTGCCGGCGCGGTCGATCGCCTGGAGACGGACCTGGTAGTCGCCCGGGCCGACGCCACTCACCGACGCCGAGGTGGCCGTCGCCGCCGGCGATGCCCACGTAGAGCTGACCGGGTACGACGGCGTCTTGCCGGACGCGGTTAGCTCGTAGGCGAGCACGTAGCCGTCGAAAGCACCGCCCGAATAGGCGGTCCAGCGGAAGCCAAGGGTGAGGTCCAGGTTGTCGGTCGCGGCCAGGGGTCCAAGGTTCGCCACCGAGGCGGGACAACCTGAGACCTCGAGTGGCGCGGCTACGTTCGATGGCTCGGTCGTTCCGGTCGGTTCGGCCGACGCCGGCACCGGAGACGCAGTGGCCGGCGTGAGCTCGAGGCCGGTCTGGGGGCCGGATTCGGCCCGCTCGCCTGCGCCGGCCTGTGCCGCTGACTGGTCTGTGGCCGCCGCCTGACGTGCGAGTGTCGAGTCGCCGGAGCCGCCGGCCCCGGCCCCGCTGCTGCCGGTGTCGACGGTTGCGGCGGCCTCGGCCGGCCCGGCAACGGTTCGAATGACCGTCGCGGCGAATGCCACGCTCGAGACCATCAGGATCGCAGCCAGGGCGAGCGGAAGCCCCGCGAGCGTGCGGTGACGGAAGACGCTCAGGATGGAGCGCGCTGTTGGCTTGTCCATGTCGTTCGCTCCGATGAAGGGTGTCCGGGATGATTCCTTGCCGTGGTTCGCGATCGCGGACAACTTAACGAGGCTGAACGCCCCGGATTTCGGAGCGGTGCCCGAATTCACCGTCGAATCTGCCGATCGCCGCGGAGCGAACGCGGGATTGGCGGGAGGACACATTCCGGCGAAGTCTGCGAGCGATCATGGACGGGTACAGGTCCGCGAAGGCCCGGCCGCGCGAGCGATCAGGCCGCCGACGGCCACCGGGCATCGACCGGGCATCGACCGGGCGAGTCGGTCGGAAGAAGTCGAAGAGCAAGAAAGGTGAGGCGAAACGGTGAAGGCCATGGCCGGCACGGTCCCGTATGCGGTTGCGCTCGCGGCGGCGGGCGGCGCCATCTGGTGGCTTCTGTCGCAGAACCTGGCGGCGGGAACCTGGCTGTTTGCCGGGCTGCTGGTCGCGCACGGCCTGATCCACTTCCTCTTCGCGGTTCCGACGCCACCCGCGACCGCCGGCGCCCCCGAATGGCCGTTCTCGATGGCCCGGGCCTGGCCCGTCACCGCCGCCGGCCTGGACCCGAGAGGCGTTCGAACCGCCGGCCTGGCCCGCATCGTCGGGGTCGTCGCGGGCCTGACGCTGGCCGGTCTGTCGACCGTCGGGATCGTCGTCCCGTCGAGCTGGTGGGCCGCGCTGGTCGCCGCGGGCGCCGTCGGTTCGGCCGTGACGCTCGTCTTCCTCTTCAACCCGCAGCTCATCGTGGGCCTCGGCATCGACGCGGTCCTGCTCTGGGTCGTCGTCGCGGGAGCCTGGCGGCCGTAGCCTCGAGCTCGCCCGGCGGGCCTCCAAACGGTCGGCAAGCGATCGGTCCGCATTTGACGGCGCAAGCCTCAAGCCTCACCGTGGATCGGTGCCGGGTGCGCCGGGTCGCGACTTCCGTCTCTCGCAGCGCATGGCAGATCGGAAGGCCTTCGTGGCCCGCAGACCCTTTCTCACCGCCGACGCTCTGATCGTCGTGAGCACGGACGGTTATTTCGACGTCTATCCGCCGGCAGGCCATCAGGCCAATGAGCGCCCGGCCTATCGAGGCACGCTGGCCGAGCTGGGCTCAACGGTACGGGGCGGCGATGATCGCCTGTCCGTCAGGCCCGATTCGGTCGCCCTGCTGGCCGCCGTATCCACCTGGTCGAGGAGCCACGGCGCGTCGGCCGTGCGCGGCGACATGGGCCTCGGCCGCAGCGCCCAGGTCGTACCGGCCAAGGTGGCGGTCAAGTCGTAGGGTCTGCCGCCGCCCCGGCCCGGACGCGGCTGCGCAGCGGCGCCGAGCGGCCGTTCGACGGCGACATCCCCGGCCAGGCCAGCGCATACCCTTCGCGTCCCATCGATCGGTGGGCGCGTCCCGATTCTCCGAAGAGGAACCCACGATGACCGACGAAACCAACGAACCAAAGGCAGCCAGCGGCAAATCCGGCTATCGCGCCGCCGCGCCCGTGGCTGCCACCCTGAGCCGCACCACCGGCGGCTCGGGCGTGCAGAGAAGCCACCTCCGCGACCGGAAGCGCTGGCTCAAGAGCCGGATTCGAGCCGGGCGAACCTGGGCCCAGCGCAAGGCTTCGAGCACGACCTACTGCCCCGCGAAGCCCGCCGGCCGCGATCGCGTATGAGCGAAACCGAGCTCCCGAGGGCCGGCGCACCGGACGCCGACTCGGAGGTCAACGACCGGATCCAGCTCATGCTCCGGGAGGCCGCCGAGAAGCGCGAAGCTCGCGCCCGCGCGCAGTCGATCGAGGATCAGTCCGACGCGAGCCGGCAGCTCGAGGCCGCGATCAAGCTGGCCAAGTCGCAGAGCAAGACGCCCCGCCGCTGAGCTCGGCCGTCGCCCGCCACCTTGACCCGCGCCGCCGGGGTGAATGCGCTCGCCGTGCCGAAAGGTTAAGCGTTCTAGACCGAATCGCTCGTGTTGTGGTGTCCCCTCGCTCCTAGCATCGGTGACGTCGTCGTCAAAACCCTTGCCAGGAGGAGGTAAGTCTCATGCGACGTTTCGCGCAGCTTGGCCGCACCCGACGAGTCGCGACGGGCATCATGGCCCTCGTGCTCGCGAGCCTGCTCGGTGGTGCCGTGGCCTTGGCCGCCGGCCCGGCGATCCAGACGTTCACTCCGCATTCGGCGAATCAGATCACGAACCTGGATGTCCTGCGCCAGCAGATCCGCAACTACTACGGCGATCCGATGGGCACCGGCAACTTCGCCAGCGACAGCTACTACGCCAAGGAGGCCACTTCTGTCGCGAATGCCGGCGCACGCTACCTCGCGGCGCACAGCCATCAGCACGGCCTGAAGGCCATCGTTCTCGACGTGGACGACACCACGCTCGCGACCTGGAACTACGAGGTCTTCAGCAACTGGGCCTACAACCCGACCACGAACGCCACGTACGTCAACGGCCAGCTGTTCCCGGCCGTCCCCGGCATGGTTGACATGGTCACGAAGGCCGCCAAGGAAGGCTATGCGATCATCTGGATCACCGGCCGCCCGGCTACCCAGGAGGCTGCCACGCTCGGCAACCTGACGTCTGACGGTATCGGGGTCGATGCCGGCTATCCCGCGCCGACCAAGCTCGTCGACGGTGAGGACGGCCTCTTCACCAAGCCCGCCGTGGCCGACTACCCGGCCTACCTCAAGACCGCCTGCGCGGCCGAGATCAGCGCCGGTTCGTCGTGCACGACGATCCACTACAAGTCCGCCACGCGGGCCCACATCGAATCGCTGGGCTATGACATCGTGGCCGACTTCGGCGACCAGTTCAGCGACCTCAAGGGCGGCTTCACGGACCAGACCTTCAAGCTGCCGAACCCGAACTACTACCTGCCGTAGCCCCGAGCTATAACGACAGGCGAGGGCCCGACTCCCACCGGGGTCGGGCCCTTTTCTATGCTGACCCGCGGTTCCGCCAGCGGGCGGTCGCGCGTCCACCGCCGCGGACTACGCATCGGGATTTTGCACGTCGCCTCGCAGCCGTCACAATGCCGGGCATGGCTCGTGCCAAGCGCATCGGTATCCTCACCGCCGGCGGCGACAGCCCGGGGTTGAACGCCGCGATTCGCGGCATCGGCAAAGCCGCGATCGACACGTACGGAATGACCGTCATCGGCTTCCGCGACGGTTTCCGCGGGCTCGCCGAGAATCGTTCGCAGCCGCTGGACCACAGGCTCTCCGGAATCCTCACGGTCGGCGGCACCATCCTGGGCACCAGCCGCGACAAGCCACATCGAATGCTGGTCGACGGCGAGGTCGTCGATATGACCGGCGCGGTGGTGGACACCTACAAGAAGCACCGCCTCGATGCCCTCGTCTGCCTGGGCGGCGGCGGCACGGCCAAGAACGCCCTCCGGCTGGTCCGGGCCGGCCTCGACGTCATCACCCTCCCCAAGACCATCGACAACGACATCGTCATGACCGACGCGTCGTTCGGCTTCGCCACCGCCCTCGACATCGCCACCGAGGCGATCGACCGGCTGCACAGCACGGCCCACAGCCACCACCGGATCATCGTCGTCGAGATCATGGGCCATCGGGCCGGCTGGCTCGCCCTCGGCGCCGGAGTCGCCGGCGGCGCCGACGTGATCCTGATCCCGGAGGTGCCATACGACGTCAATTCGATCGCGGCGGCGATCCGTCGCCGGGTGCAGAGCGGGTCCGCCTTCAGCATCGTCGCGGTGGCCGAAGGGGCGCGGAGCCCCGAGGACGCGGCCGCGTTCGAAGCCGCGGAGCTGCGCAAGAAGAAAGCTTCCACTCCAGATGAGATACGAGAAGCAGTCGCGGCTCTGGCTGCCGTGGAGGCTGCTCACGCGGGCAATACATACCGGCTCGCCGCCCAGCTGGAAGCCCTCACCGGTCTCGAGTCCCGGGTCACGATCCTCGGCTACGTCCAGCGCGGCGGGACGCCCTCGGCCGCCGACCGTCTCCTGGCGACGCGGCTCGGCAGCGCGGGCGCGGATCTGATCAATCAGGGTGTCTTCGGCGTGATGGTCGCGGCGCGCGGAGAGGGCGCCGAACCCGTGCCGCTGGACCAGGTCGCGGGCAAGCGCAAGCCCGTCCCGCCGGATCACCCGTGGGTCCAGGCTGCGCGGCACGTCGGCACCTGCCTGGGAGACTGAGCGACTACGACGCGCGCGCTGATCGACCCTCGCGGAAGAAGTCGGCCAGGTACGGGGCCAGCGCGCGGGCGGCCGGCTCGTGGGGCTGGTCGGGTATCTCCTGGTAGCGCGCGTTCGGGATGATCCGGGCCAGCTCCATGGCCGTGGAGCGCATGTAGTCCCAGCTTGCGGCGCCGTTCATCACCAGCGTGGGGACGGCGATCGTGGCCGCGCGTTCACGCGGGAGCACCGCGTGGTTGATCACCGCGGCGTCGTACGCGAGGGTGTGCGCCGAGGCCACCATGGCGTCCCACGTCGGCGTCCCGCGGAGTCGATCGACGGCTTCGCGCGATCTCACACCCGAGACGAACAGCTCGACCGCCTCCGCGCGCATACCCGCCGCCAGCAGTCGATCGAGTCGGGCGTAGTAGTCGTCGAGGCCGTCCGCCACCATCCGGGGCGAGCCGTACGGCGGCTCGTAGAGTGCGAGCCTGGCGATCTTGCCGGTTGCGCGGCCACCCTCGCGGCCGCCGTCCGCGGCGCCATCGTCGATGCGCCCGGCGACGCCGCCGCCACCCCCGAGCCGGGCCGCCGCCTCCAGTGCGAGCGCGGCTCCGGACGAGATCCCGTAGACGAAGGCCGAACCGCCCGCTTCGTCGATGAGCGCCTCGAGGTCTTCGATCTCGCGCTCCGCCGCGTACGGCGGCGTGTCGGCGCTCTCGTTCCGGCCGAGCCGGTCGTAGCGGTAGACGGTCAGGTCTTCCGACAGAAGCCGCTGCAGGGCAGAGAAGAAGTCCACGGCGCGGCTTCCGAGCGTGCCGTCGACGAGGATCAGCGGCGGTCCCTCGCCTCGAGTCTGATAGGCGATGGTCGTCCCGTCGCGAGAAGTCACCGTAGGCATGGCGCCGCCAAGGCTAGCCCAAACCGCGTTTGCCCCGATAAGCCGCAGCCAGGCGGCCGCGGTGGCGGCCAGCCGGAAATCCGCTGGCGCCGCCTCGGCGGCCAGGCCATCTTCGGCGAACCGTAGCTTCCCGATGCCGGGATACGGGCCGGATCCACCTCAGCTCTGGCGCAACCGGCCGGTCCTCGGACCTGACGGCGCCGTCGGCACAACCCGTACCTACCTCCCGGCTCGGAAGATGAGCCGTCGGGCGTTCTCGGCATAGATGAGACCGAGCACGTCGTGTGGAAGTCCCAGACCGGTGATGGCCCAGCGGCCCTGGCTGCCGGGCCCGCCGTCGGGATCGTAGGGAAAGCTCTCGTCGCGGGTCTCGAGAAACCGGAAGTTGACCGACCATGCGGCCGCATTCGGAGGCGAGTCCGTGCCGAACAGGATGCGATCGGCCCAGCGGCACATGAACTCACGCGCCGTGTAGGGCTGCCTGCCGAGCTCCGCGATCCTGGCCGCGAGGTCCACGTTCCAGTTCGGGTATGCGGCCAGCCAGCGCGAGACGAGATCGAGATCTTCAGCGGCACAGCCGACGTGCGCGCCGATGAAGGTGGTGTTCGGATGGACGGCCACTACGGTCTCGAGACCGGCGATCACTTCATCGAAGCCGGGGAACCCGGCTGCTTCGGGATGGCCAGCCGGCTGCCGCGGCCAGAAGTGCCAGTCCGGATGCTCGTGGAGCTCCTCCCAGCGCTCGCTGGTTCGATCGAGGGGCCGGAAGAAGGCAATCGGATCCGAGACGTGGATGGTGACCGGCAGGCCCAGCTCGCCCGCCGTTGACCACAGGGGATCCAGCCGGTGGTCGTCGACCGCCACCAGGCGGCCGTGGCTGTCGCGGGCTCGCAGCCCCAATGTCTTCCAGACCTTCAGGCCCCGCGCCCCGGCCGCAGCCGAGGCCGCAAGCCGCCGCGCCTCTTCCTCCCCGAAATCCTTGCGTGAGGCCCACATCTCGTAGTCGAGCCCGGCGAAGACAGCGACCTTCGAGTCGAGCCGCTCCCAGCGGGCGATCTCCCTCTCGAGCGCCTCGCCCTGGCCGCCGTCCAGATCGACGATGGCCGCGATCCCCGAGGCCTCCATGGCCTCCTCGAGAGATGCGGCGTCTCGAGCGAACCATCCGTCCGAGAAAGGAGTCGGGCCCAGGTGGTTGTGGGCGTCGATGGCCGGGAGCGCCGGTCGCGCCGGAGCGCCGGCCCAGCGAACGCGAAGCTGCGACCTCGGCCGGTAGTCGGCCAGCGACAGGTCGCCGGCCGGCGGCACGTCGTCGGGCCCGTCCACCGGCCTGACCGTCACCGCGGCTCAGCCTTTGAGCCCGGAGATAGTGATGCCGCGGACGAAATACCTCTGGGCGACGAGGAACAGGATGATCATCGGCAGCAGGCTTACCAGAGCTCCGGCCATCATCACCGGCCAATTGCCGATGTACTGGCCCTGGAAGAAGGCAAGTCCCACCGTGGTGGTGTAGCTCGGCAGGTCGCGCAGGTAGATGAGCGGATCGAGCAGGTCGTTCCAGCTCCACATGAACTGGAAGATAGCCAGCGTCGCGAGTGCCGGCCTCGCGAGTGGCACATAGATGCTGATGAAGATCTGCCATGGGTTGGCGCCGTCGACTCGTGCCGCGTCGGCCAGGTCGGATGGGACCGTCAGAAAGAACTGGCGGATGAGGAACGTACCGAAAGCCCCGCCGAAGAAAGCCCAGACCCACAGAGGCAGGTTCGTGCCGATCCAGTTGCCGCTGTCGCTCCACGGAAACGGCAGATACCGGTACAGGACGAAGTTGGGGACCAGGACCACCTGGAACGGGATGATCAGGGTCGCGAGTATCAGAGCGAAGAGGATTCGCTTGCCCCGGAACTCGAGCACGGCGAAAGCGTAGGCAGCCATCGAGCAGGTGATGAGCTGGCCGATCGTAGCCATGGAGGCGATGAACAGTGAGTTCTGGAAGAACGTCCCGAAGGTGACCCCGGGCAGGGCGAACCACATGTTGGAGTAGTTCTCCCAGTGAAGTCCGGTCGGGAACGAGAAAGGGGCGCTCGAGAAGACTTCACTCCGCGCCTTGAGCGACGTCGAAACCATCCACAGGAACGGGATCATCATCGCCAGCCCGCCAGCGACGAGCCCGGCATAGAGGGTCACCCGGCGTCCAGTCCTCGCGAGGCGACGCCTGGGCGAATGCGCCGACCACGAGTCTCCGGATGACGAGACCGACACTGACGGGGCGCTCATGAGTGAAGCCTCACTGGTAGTGGACCCATCGGTTCTGCGTTCGGAAGTAGATGAGCGTGAAGACGGCCACGATCAGGAAGAGGATCCACGCGGCAGCGCTGGCCACGCCCATGTGGAAGTTGCGGAAACCGCTTTCGTAGATGAAGTAGACGAGCGTGATCGTCGGACTGCCGGGTTTGCCCGGGTTGGCCATGACGTACACCTGGTCGAAGACCTGGAATGCGCCGATGAGGGCCAGGATGCCGGTGAAGAAGATCGATGGCGTCAGCAGCGGTACCGTCACGAAGCGGAACCGGGCCCAGCGTCCGGCGCCGTCGACGCTGACCGCGTCGTAGTACTCCGTCGGGATCCCCTGCAGGCCGGCAAGGAAGATGATCACGTTCGCGGGCAGCCCTTGCCACGTGCTCATGGCGATGATCGACGGCATCGCCAGAGTCGGGTCGGCGACCCAGCGGAGCGGCGAGATCCCGACTATCGCCAGGGCGTGGTTTATGAGACCAGTTGGGCTGTACATCCAGAGCCAGACGATCGCAATGGCCGTGGAGGACGTGACGAGAGGCAGGAAGTACATCGTCCGGATCCACGAGATGCCGCGGATCCTCTGGTTGAGCGTCATGGCCAGGGCGAGCGCAAGGCCAAGCCCGAGGGGCACCGAAACGAAGGTATAGAAGAACGTGTTCCGCAGAGCCGTAAGGAACCGGTCGTCGCCCAGCAGGTTCGTGTAGTTGTCGAGGCCCACGAATTTGGGCACAGTCAGCATGTCCCAGCTTGTGAGGCTGATGCCGAGCGTCGCGAGGATCGGCCCGACAGAGAGGACCGCCAGGCCGATCAGCGTCGGCGCCAGGAATAGCAGGGCCCAGCGTTCTTCTCCCGCGCGCGGCCCGCGCCGTGGCCGGACCGGCCCGGCCACGGGGGTCCGCCCGACCGGCGGCGCAGGAGTGGCTTCCGGGCCGGCCGGCGATCCGGGCAACGTCAGACCCGAGCTACTGGCCAAGTAGCTGCCTCAGTTTCGGCGCGACCTCGTCCAGGGCCGCCTTGGCGGTGAGGCTGTTGTTGTTGAACACCTTCGAGTCGAGCTCGTCCTGAAGCGCCGTGGTGAACTCGTTGTAGCCGCGGAACGACGGCTTGAGATGGGCGTAGGTCAGAGCGTCGGCGAAGGTGGCGCCACCCTCGAACGACTTCGCGTAGACGTTGGCCAGGATCTGCTTGTTGGCAGGCATCGAAGCCTTGAGGTTGGCCACGATCGTCTGCATCTGCGGGCCGGTGTAGCACTTCACGAATTCCCAGGCCGCGTCAGCGGACTTGCTGCCCTTGTAGGCGACGACGCCGCTGGGGTTGACCGACGTGGCGCGTCCGGCAGGCCCGGCGGGCAGCGGAGCGACTCCGAACTTGATTCCCGCGGCCACATGGGTCGGGACGAGCCAGGAGCCGTTGGCTTCCATGGCCGCCTGGCCGTTCTCGAAGAGGTCGCCGCTGCCTCCCGGCGTCGGCTGGGCCATGACCTTGTCCTTGTAGATGAGGTCCTGCAGGAACTGGATCCCGGCCGCCGCCTTGTCGGAGTCGATAAGAAGCGTCTTCTTGTCCGGCCCGACGATATCGCCGCCCGCCTGCCAGACGAGTGAGGACCAGTAGTTCTCCATGTCCGTGGTCTCGGTGTAGAAGCCCCACTGGGTGGCGCCGCCGGAGATGGTCAGCTTCTTCGCCGCTTCCACGAGCTTGTCCCAGGTCCAGGTGCCGTCCGGGTAGGCGAGCCCGGCCGCATCGAACATCGTCTTGTTGTAGTACAGGGCGATCGTGCTCAGATCTCGGGGCAGGCCGTAGATGTGGCCGTCGGCGGCCGTGAAGTCCTTGACGCCGAGATCGGCCAGCGCGCCGGTGTCGAAGCCGTCACGGGCGATCAGCGGAGTCAGATCGAGCAGCTGGTCGCGGGTCTGGTAGTCGGGAAAGAGCGGGCCGTCCATGACGAACACGTCGGGTGCGTTGCCGCCCGCCAGGGATGCCTGGAGCTTGTCCCAGTAGGTGTCCCAGTCCGACACGGTGAGCTTGACCTTGATCTTGGGCTCCATGGACTGGAATGCGTCGACGATCTTCTGCTGGTTCGTGAGCTCGGTCGCGTCGCCGAAGGTCGCGTAGTTGATGGTCGTCGCCGGGCCGGAATAACTGCCGCAGTTCGCCGCGGGATTGGCCGTGGGTGTAGCCCCGGGCGTCGCCGACGGGCCTGCCGGTGCCGACATGCTGGCCACGGCCGTCGTCGGCGTTGGGGTGGCCGTCGGGGTCTGCGTCGGAGTCGCAGTCGACGCGGTCGAACTGCAACCGGCGAGGAAGATGGTCGCGATGCCGGCCAGTGCCAGCGCTCGCGGCATACGCGCGATTCTTGACATCCCTGGTCCTCCTCTTGGTCAGTCTGTCCAGTTGGGGGCGGTGCCGCCGAGCCAGGCCGGCAGCCACTCCGCCTCCGCGGCGATCAACTCATCGGTCAGTCGCCAGGCCTCATCGAGTGAGAGGCCGGCCTGGACCTGAGGGTCGGTGAGAACGGCGTGATGGACGAGGTCGCGGCTCTTCTCGAGTGCGGCCGCCACTGTCAGGAGCTGGCAGTCGACTGCGGGGTGGGTGTAGGCCGCGCACTGCAGAGGCAGTGGACCCGTCCCGATCGGATGGACACCCAGCCGGTCGACCATTGCCGGCACTTCGACGCAGGCGTCGAGGGCCAGGTTGGGAATGAGCGGCCCGCTTTCGGCGGAGCCGGCTTGGGTCGCATCGTTCAGCACATTGGCGACGATGCGGGCCGGCTTGCCCGTTGCCATGGCGTGAACGATGACCGGGGCGTATTCGCCGCTCTGCTCGATCTCGAACGGCGCTCCCGCGTCGAGCAGACGTTTCGTCTCCGCGAATTCGGCCTGGTTGTGGGCCACCCGCGAGAGGTACTCCCCGATCGGGATGTGGAGGCTTTCCACCTTGTTCTTGGATATGAACCAGGGGCTGTACTCCGCGTGGTGCTCGGAGGATTCCGTCGGGTAGAAGCCGAAGCGGCGGAACAGCTCGGCGCGCACCAGGTCGTCCTCCGGGACGCCGCTCGACGCGACGAACGACCGGAGAGCTGGATAGAGGTCCTTGCCGCGATGCTCGAGGCGCAGGATCCAGGCCAGGTGGTTCACGCCGCCCGAGACTGCGTCCACCTCTTCGAAGGGAAGACCCAGGTAGCCGGCCAGGGTATGAACCGTCCAGTAGACCGAATGGCAGAGGCCCACGACCGGCAGCCCGACGCCCTGGTGCACCGCCTTTACAAGAATCGCCAGCGGGTTCGCGTAGTTGAGCAACGCGGCGTCCGGGCAGACGTCGGCCATGTCCCGCGCGATGCCCAGAACCACGGGGATCGATCGGAGACCGCGGAAGACGCCGCCGACGTTGATCGTGTCGTTGATCGTGTAGTGGAGCCCATAGCGAGCCGGAACGTCGAAATCGATCTGCGTTGCGCGGCTGCCGCCCACCTGGATGATGTCGATGACGAAGTCGGCGCCCGCCAGGGCTTCCCGGCGGTTCAGGCTGGCCGTGACCGTGGGCGTGGCGCCCAGCGCCGAGGCCGTCCAGTGGGCCATCCGCACGGCCGTCGCCCGCCTGTCCGGGTCGATGTCGTGGAGGACGATTTCGGCGTCGCGCAGCTCCGGGAACGAGAAGAAATCGCCGAGCAGGTTGCGAGTGAACTCCACGCTGCCTGCTCCCACCAGAACGATCCGAGGCATGGTCAATCCACCTCCGCGTGGCTTTCGACGCCGACGATGTGGCGGAGGCCCTGGCTGTGGTATCGCTCCACCCAGTCCGGTCGATCGGGGTTGTGGCCGCGTCGCCTGGCGAGGACGAAGGCGAGCAGGGCTACCGGGGCAACTGCGACAAGTGGCGAGTAGTCCTCGGCCGACGTCGCCGGTATCGGCAGATGCGCCGCCCCGTCGAGCGCCGGGCCGCCTCCCCGATCCATCGCCGGTCCGACCTCGACGATTCGAGCTCCCCAGCCGGCCGCGTGCCGGGCGACGTCGAGGGTGGCCTCGCGGCCGGGGCCGTTGGGTGCGAGTGCGATGACGACCGTCCCGGGACCGACGATCGTCGCTCCGCCGGTGGCCATCTCCCAGGATTCGGCGCCCTCGGCATGGACGATGGCCATCTCTTTGAGCTTGAGCGCCGCCTCGAGGGCGGCCACCGAGGCGTTGCCGCTGCCGACGACAAAGATGTGCTCGGCCTCGATCAGCTCGTCCGCGAGCCGCTCGACGCGAGGCATCGCGGCCTCCACCGCTGCGTCGACGTCGCCGCCGGCGCCGCCCAGGGCATCCCTGACCGCGGCGGCTCGTTGCTCGGCGAGCGTAGCCACGAACGTCTTTGTCATGACCGGGACCAGGCTCGGCCCGCCGGCCGACACAACGCAGTGGTCCGCCGAGCCGGCCAGCGTGCTGCCCGGGACGTGGATCATGCCGACCGTGGGCACGCGGCCACGCAGCTCGTCGAAGACGACCACCACGTCCCGGAACTCGCCGGAGGCGGAAATGCCTATCACGGCGTCGCCCTTGCCCAAGGCTGGTCTGTAGTGGCGGAACTCGCCCGCTCCGAGCGGGATTACCGTCGGTTCGCCGGCTGTGGCGATGTGGCGGTAGGCCGTGGCGGCCGCCAGCGCGGAGTGGTAGGACGTGCCATTGCCGATGACGTAGACGCGCCGCGTGCCGGCTGCCCGCAAGGCCTGAGCTGCCGACCGGGCGGCCGGCACGCTCTCTGCGAGGGTGGCCCGGATGGCCTCGCCTTCGGCTGCTATCTCGGCGGGAATGATGCCTTCGATCATGGCTTGGCGGCTCTCCGGTGCGACCTGGCTAGCGGGCGACGATGACCCGGATGTTGTGGCTCTTCAGCGAAGCGACGTCGGCCGGATCGACATCGGAGTCCGTGACGACCGTGTTGACCTCGCCGAGCCCGAACACGAACGCGGGCGCGACCTGCCAGAACTTGGTCGAGTCCGCCAGAACGACGCAGTTCCGCGAGCTGTTGCGGAGCGCCCGGTCCGTCAGGATCTCCGGCACCGAGTCGTTCATGAGGCCGCGTTCGGGGTCGATGGCGCCGACGCCCATGAACAGCGTGTCCGCCCGGAGCTCGCCCAGGGCCAGCTCGGCCAGATGACCGAGCATCGAGTGCATCCGCGGCCGAACCACGCCGCCCAGGATGATCAACTCGATGCCGTCACGATCGACCAGCACCGTGGCCACGTCCAGAGCGTTGGTGATGACGGTCAAACGCCGATCGACGAGCCGGCGCGCCAGCTCCAGGGTCGTCGAACCGCTCGAGATGGCGATCGTCTGACCGTCCTCGATCAGGTCCGCGGCCGCGACGGCGATGGCCCGCTTGGCCGCGGTCGTCGCGCCGCCGCTACGCGCGGTAGTCGTAACGCCGGGAAGCGCCGCCCCGCCGTAGGTTCGGACCAGGGTCCCGTCGACGGCGAGACTGGCGAGGTCGCGACGGATGGTGGATTCCGTAACTCCGAGGTCTTTGGCCAGGGCGGGGACGGTGACCCGGCCATCTTCTCGGAGACGTAGGACGAGGGATCGTCGGCGCTCGTTCTGCGGCATGCGCGCATGCTGTGACTCGAAATGCGCGCAGTCAAGCCGATTCCTGCTCGATTCGCGCAGGAATCGGATTGTTATGAGATGGCTGGCTCCATATGATCGGCTCGATTCGCACGAGGTGAGGCATGGCCTACCTGCTCGGAACACGTCGCGGACTGGACGCCTGCGCATCCGCGCGCGGGACGTTCGGCGTCCTCGCCCTGGATCACCGCCAGAATCTGCGGCGAGAGCTGCATCCCGAGGATCCGGCGGCGACCACGTACGCCGAGATGGTCGAATTCAAGCGAGCCGTCGTTCGGGCGATGGCCGGCAGCGCCACCGGCGCGCTTCTCGATCCGGAGATCGGCGCCGCGCAGTGCGTCTCGGACGGCTCCTTTCCGCCCTGTTCGGGGTTGATCGTGGCCGTCGAGGCCACCGGCTACGAGGGCCCACCGAACGCCCGGATCAGCCGCGTACTCCCGGGCTGGTCGATCGAGAAGGCCAAGCGGATGGGCGCTTCGGCCGCCAAGCTCCTCATCTACTACCACCCCGCCGCGGCCAACGCCGGCAACCAGGAGAAGTTGCTCGAGACCGTTGCCCGGCAGTGCCGGGCATCCGATCTGGCGCTCTTCGTCGAGCCGCTCTCATTCGATCCGGTGAGCGGCGGGAAGCTGGCCGGCGAGGCCCGCCGGAGCTGCGTCGTCGAGACCGCACGGCGGCTGATGAAGATTGGCGGAGACATCCTCAAGGCCGAGTTCCCGTACGACGCCTCGATCACGGACGAGGCCGCCTGGGCGGATGCCTGCGCCGAGCTCGACGCCGCCTCGCCCGTCCCGTGGGTTCTTCTCTCCGGCGGCGTGGACGATCGAACGTTCGAGCGTCAGGTGACCATCGCCTGCCGGGCGGGAGCTTCGGGCGTGCTCGCCGGACGCTCGGTCTGGGCTCCGGCGGCCACGATGTTGGTCCACGACCGCGACGCCTGGCTGGCGTCGGAGGGGCGTTCGCGGCTCGAGCGGCTCGTGGATCTAGTAGACGCCGAGGGCCTGCCCTGGCACACCAGATCCCGCGGAACGCTGGCGCTGGCTTCGGCTCCCGGCGACGGTTGGTACCGGGAATACTGAGCGCATGCGCGACATCGACGTTCTCGTAGTCGGTGAGATCCTCGCGGACGTTATCGTGCGCGCTCGAGATCCCAAGCCCGCCTTTGGCCAGGCGGAGCATTACGTCGACTCCGTGGATCTGGTGATGGGCAGCTCGTCGGTGATATTCGCCTGCGGGACGGCCCGGTTGGGGCTGCGGGTCGCGATGGCCAGCGTCGCGGGCGACGACGCCCTCGGCCGTTTCGTGCTCGCTTCGATGGCTGAGCGAGGCATCGACACAACCGCGGTCCGCGTCGATCCGAGCCATCCCACCGGGGCGAGCGTCCATCTCGTCTCGCCGACGGATCGGGCGATTCTCACGGCGCCTGGGACAACCCCGTTCGTTCGCGCGGAGGACGTGCCCGCGGCCCTCCTTGGAAGGGCGAGACACCTCCATGCCGGTGCCGTCTACGTGCTCGACGCGCTGCGGCCCGACCTGCCGTCTCTGTTCCGAGCGGCGCGAGCGGGGGGCGCCACCACGTCCTGCGACACGAACTGGGACCCCACGGAGACCTGGGACGGAGGCGTCGCGGCGCTCCTCGAGGAGACCGACGTCTTCCTGCCCAACGAGGCTGAGGCGACTCGGATCGCCCGAGAGCAGAACCCGGAGGCGGCGGCGCGGACGCTGGTGGCCATGGGCGCGCGGGTCGTCGCCGTCAAGCTCGGGGCTGCGGGCGCGATCGCCGTCACGGCCGACGGACGCCGGGCCAGCTGTCCCGCCCTGCCGGTCGAGCCCGTCGAGGCGACGGGCGCAGGCGATTCGTTCGATGCTGGGTTCGTCGCGGCCTGGCTGGCCGGGCGACCGCTCGAGGCCTGCCTGGCCCTGGGCGTGGCATGCGGGTCGCTCTCGACTCGCGGCGTGGGGGGAACGGTCTCTCAACCGACGCTCGGCGAGGCGGAAGCGGCTCTCCGAGCTGCGTCGATCCCGTGGTGACTGCCGGAGCCGTGCCCGTGCGGCGATTGATCTGCGTTTCGGTGAACGCCGCCATCGACAAGACCGCGGAGGTTCCGCGGCTCGTTCCCGGCGAGATCCATCGACCGCGGATGCTCTCCGTCCTGCCGGGTGGCAAGGCCCTCAACGTGGCGCGGGCGGCCCGGACACTGGGCCTGGAAGCGAGCGTGATCGCGGTCCTGGGAGGCTATGCCGGCGATTGGATGGAGCAGCAGCTGGCGGCGCGCGGGATCCGGACCCGGGCCGTCCGAGTGCCCGGCGAGACACGGACCTGCCTATCCATACTGGATCGTGAGAAGGGCGGCTTGACCGAGTTCTACGAGGCCGGCCTGGAACTCCTGCCGGAGGGTTGGGCCTCCGTCGAGAGCGCGCTCCGGGCCGAGCTTGCCGACGATCCGTCCAGGGCGTTGGTCGTCGTCGCCGGCAGCCTGCCGCCCGGCGCGCCGCTCGACGGCTACGGGCGGTTGAGTCGCATCGCCGCCGAGCTGGGGGCGCGGGCAGCTGTCGACGTGGGCGGCGCGCATCTCTCGGCGTCCCTGCCGGGCCGTCCCTGGCTGGTGAAGGTCAACGCCCGCGAGGCGGCCGAAGCATGCGGTTTGGCCTAGGGGGTCGACGAAGGCGAGGGCGGCGGCAACAGCCCGGAGGTTGCCGCGCGCGCGGCATTTGAGCTGCGGAGGCGCGGCGCCACGGTTGCGCTCGTGACGCGGGGAACGATGGGGGCCGTGCTCGTTGACGAGGCCGGTCGCGGATGGTTGATCGGTCCACCGCCAGAACTGGGTCCGTTTCCCGTCGGCAGCGGCGACGCGTTGCTGGCCGGGATGGCCGCGGCACTGGCGCGCGGTCTGCCTCTCCCCGAGGCGGCACGCGAGGGGGCGGCGGCGGCATGCGCGAATGCCCTCCGGCCAGGCCAGGGGGAGCTGGACCGTGCCGATGTCGCGCGAGTCCTTGGGCCCATCTCACTCGCTCGGATGTAGCCGGGTCCGCCGATCCCCGGCGTGCTCCGGCCGCGACCGCGTCGCTACACAGTCCTGGGCGAAAGCGCGAGCGCCCAGAATGTCCAAGCCATCAGCCAGAGAGCCAGGAAGACCAGCCCGGCCGCGAGGAACGAGACTGGTCTCACGGGGATCCGCGCCGGTAGACGCGTCCCGCCCAGGGCGCCGCCGATCGAGCCGAGAACTGCCGCGACAGCGACCGGCTCGTAGCGGCCGAAAAGGACGGAATAGTGGTCGAGCGAGCCGGCCTGGATCGTTCCCAGGCCGAGGAGCGGCGCAATGACCAGGTAAGGCAGGAGAGCGCCGCTCAGGGCGCCGGCGACGGCACCGACCCACCCGGCGCGGCCGAGTCGAGCCGCCCCGGTCAGCGCGCCCACCGCCGCGCCCACGATGCCGGCGCACACGATCGGGGCCGCGGAGTCCTCGACGCTCAGAGAACGCACGAAGTCATCGGTGATCACCAGGACCGGGAGGGCCACCCACCCGACACTCGCCCCGATCGCCAGGTTGCGGAGCGTTCCGGTCTCGGGACCGCGACTCTGAGTCATTCGGGTTCCCCTCCGCTTTCCTGATCACAGTATGCCCCGCCGTCCGACGGGCGAACACGGTCGCAACTCCATCGAGCCGTGACCGATTCGTACCGGTCACATAGCGCTTGACGGGCGAGTAGAGTTGTCGGGGCGTCCACAGCGCAGGGGTGGGATCCAGTGG
>DAHXON010000067.1 GCA_027364875.1 Chloroflexota bacterium | reverse complement strand
CCCGGTGGCGCCGTCCTCGCCTTTGGCCTCGGTGCGAAGGGCCTCCGTGAGGTCGCGACGCTCGCGCGAGCGGGAGCTCACGGCTTCGAGGACGCCATGGAAGGCAGCCGGGTCATCCGTGGTCTCGAGCGCGCAGGTGGGGCTGTCAAGGACGTTCTCTCGGCCGCCAAGACGAAGGTCTCGGGTTGGGTCAACGACGCCAAGTCGTTCGTCCGAGGCGGAGAGAAGGAAATCCGAGACATAGGCGTTGTCGGGGAGACGCCCAACAGTCGTATTCTGGGAAGGAACCTCGAAAGAGGTGGCGAGGTCAGACCGGCCGAGTCGGCCGCCCATCATTTGGTCCCCGGCAACGAAGCGCTTACCGCGCCGGCCAAGCAACACCTTGAGCAGAACCTGAGTCGACTGGGCGCTCAACAGCAGCCCGGATCCCCCCCGGCCAACATCAGATTCGTTACGCGCGCCGAGCACCAACTCGCACATGCTAATGATTTCGCGAACTGGACCACTGGCGAATTGTTGAGCAGGATCCTGCCGTGAACACGATCGACTATCTGGTTGCACTGGAGTCAAGGGTGGCGGCCGATTGGCGACACCTGTCGGTCCGGACGACCGCCTCCGGCGTGCGCTGCGTTGGGCACGTTCCTCAGGTGGGAGACTTGGCCTGGCTCCACCGCTTCTATCCGGGTATTTCGGCCGCGGAGCTCGACTGGTCGGAACGGCGAATGGGCAGACCGATCCCGCCGGCGTGGCGAGGGGTGCTTCAAGCCATGAGCGGCCTGACCTTGTTCATAGGGCGTGTCAATCTGTCGGGGTTGCTTCCTGGCGGACTGATGCGAAGAGATCCCGAAGACCCCGGCCCCTTCTCAATCGAGGGCAACAACGGATCCACAGTTCGACATGGTCCCCTCGTCGCTCTGGAGGATTTCGTCATCGGGGGGAGTTCGGCAGGGCAAGGCGCACGATATGTTCTTCATCCCGATCAGTCCGTGTCCAAAACAGACGCTCAGGCCGTCGCGCTTCTCGCGAACTGGTCCTCCGTGCCGGAGATGCTCGACGCGGAGTACCGGGCGTTTGCCGCGCTCTACGACCGAGACGGTAACTACCATCCGCGGCCTTGAGCCCTGTCGGGGACTCCGCTGCGAAGCCAGCTGACGGCACACGGATTAGCCCATCATCGGGCGGCCTTGCCACAGACAGCGCGACCGGACCGACGACAAGGACGTTACCGGCCGTGCGTGCAACGAGTTGCGGGCAATGACTGGCGCGAAGCCGGGCTAGACGCGCTGCCGGTCTAGGACAACTTCTGGCAGACACTGGTGGATGATGTGGCCATGGGGGATCTGTCGCTGGCGAGCGTCCTCAAAGCCTGGCATTCATGATTCCCCTGTGTGAGGCGCAGGCCTGGTCGCACGCCACCCGCGCCTGCCCTTACGTTCGATCGTCGGCTCCTATTGAGGCGAATGTTGTCGACGTTGTCGGACAAGCCGGACTAGGTGGCATCCAGTTCATACGGGTTTGCAGCGAGGAAACCTAACTCTCCACCAACGTCGCGACACGTATCGAGGCAGTTCGGTGGCCGTCAGATCGCATCTAGCCAGCATATGATGCCGGCCAGGCTGAATCGGCTACCGGGTCCGGTCGAAAGATCCGCCGCGGCGGCGCTCGCGCCAGGGTCACGAATTCGCAGGTTCACCATCGACTGGCTCGACTGAGGTTCCTCATGTCTGTGTCGCCGACCGTTTTCGACGCCATCGCTCGTCTCTATCCGGCAGTCCCCGGATCGACTAGGCCGGTTGATTCCAGGGTTCTGGCGAGAGATCTGGAAAAGGCCCTGGGCATCACGGTCCCGCAATCGCTGCGCGACTTGTGGTCTAGCTTGGGAGCAGGCTCCTTTGACCGGGGTCACATCTACCTCTATGGAGACGAAGACACTGGACTGCCCGGTCCTAATCTTGTCGATTGGAACCGAGCTGCCTGGCGCCGAGGCATTTTTCCGGCGACAGAGCTGGGGGGACCTTTCTTCTTCGGGGCAACAGCCTTCGGTTCCCAATTGGGCTTACGTCTTGAGGGCGGGGAGGCGGTCCCAATCGTCTTTGTGCCGCTCGAAGTGGAGTCGTATCGTCTGGCTGAACGGTTCGACGGGCTGCTCACGGAGGTCCTGACAGACCCGTCAGGCATCGAGGATTCGGATCGTCTCAACGAGGCCCGTGCTCAGCTCGGCCAAGCTCCCGCAGGTTCGTGCTACGTCTGTGACCTATCACCACTACTGACCGGCATCGACCGCGGACCGTTTCATGTCGAGCCCATCTCGGTGTTCGTGAGGACCGCTATCGCTGAGTACTTCGCAATCAGCAAGCTGCCCCCTGAAACGGCCGTTTCCAACATCAAGGTGGATTGGGAGTAGGACGTCGCATATGACGATGACGGCGGTGTCGTCGTATTAGGCTGAGCACCTGTCACGTCTTCTCGCGCTTGACCCTCACGGTGCAGGCGGTCCGGCGGCAGGATCTTGGAGGACCAGCCGGTAGAGAAATGGAGATCGTGCTCTCTCGAATAACGCTCTTTGCGCCCGACGAGATGACCTCTCGATGGTCCATCTCCCATGACTTTGCGGGCGAGTTCGGCCTGGAGTATTCGAGCGAGGCGGCCGGACGGCTGCGGAAGGCCCTGCCGCGGGGTGCCCAGATCGAGTACGAGGCGGATGCAGTCACCGTCACGATCGCCAAAAGGAGCAACGTGGTCCCAGCGCTCCTGGCGGTCTATGAATGCCTCGGATGGGACCCGGCGGAGGTGCTGGCGGCCGGGCCCCGGATTCTTGCCTACGAGCGCCCTCGACCGCGGAAGATCGCCGTCGGCGACGTCTTTCTCGTCCCGGTAGCCGAGGACCAATTTGGCATCGGCCAGGTGCTCGACGTGCACTATGGACACCCAACGGTTGCTGTATTCCGGGTGACCGGGACTGAAGGCGAGCTCGAAGTCGGGCATGCGCAGATCTGCCGCGGCAGACCCCTGACCATCCTCCATACGCTTGGCAACTCGCTGCTCACGGGCAAGTGGAGGATCATCGGCAATGAACGTGTCAGGCTCAACCCGTCCTCCGGCCCCGGGGGGAAGATGTTCGAGGTCGGGAGCGTCAGCTACGGTTGGGACGGCCCCGTCGTCCAGATCCTTCGAGCGCACATTGGGATCGGCCCATGGAATCCGTACCCGAAAGAAGAGGACTCCCTCGTCCATCTCGTCATGAAGTAGGGAGGACCCCCGACTTCATCGAGCGCGAGGAGAGGGAACGTTCGCCGCGGAACGTGAAGTGTGACGCGGCGAGGTCGCAGCGAGTGCCAGCAGCGCCGAGAGGCAAGTTCGAGTCGAGTTCGAAATGCAGCTGGAGACCGCCGATTTCGGTTACCGAGATGAATCTGGCCAGCGCGAGGGCGCTGGATCGCCCACTCGAATCCGTGCTGGCGCAGGTTGACCGATACCCGCACTAGACGGGTCCAAGTCCCGGCGATGCTCGAGACGTACGCTGAGTAGGGACTGCACTCAGGGGTTCGCTGGAGGCGTTCCAACCGACTCGTTTCTTGCTTGCCAGGCCAGCGCGGCCTTCGTGCTCCCGCCGTGCAGCAGAGCGGCGGGACCTTCCTCAGCCCGCCGATACCTCAGTGCGTACCCAGTAACCGACCAGGGCCATGCCGAAGCTCTCGGATCTCACGAGGCGGAAGCCCGGTATCGATACCAGAGGCCCGGAAGCCTGGACCGACCAAAGATGGGCTTCGGCATGGTCTTCGATCGGCGCGCAGGGTCGACTCGCAAGGTAGTAGAGCATGGCGTCCCGGGACGTGCCGTCGTACTGAATGCCGGCCGCACAATCGGTCGCGACGAGCGCCGCGGCGCTCCTGTAGTCCTGGTTATGGGCGGCCGGACCGCGCACGGTCAGCTGCTGTGGCAGCGTCAGGGCGACCAGAATCGCCGCCAGCGCGACGAGGCGGAGCCTGGGTAGCGCGGAGGCCGAGGCGGCCACTACCAGGGCGATCCCCGGGGCCGCTCCCAACAGATATCGGGCGAGATATAGCGGCGTGAGGTGGCCGATCAGCCAGAGCAGGACGGGAGTGCTCAGCGCGATCGGCAGAGAGAACTTCACGAGCTTTCGGTCGCCTGAGGACGCGAGGACGACGACCGCGAGCAAAGCCGTAACCGCGATGCTCCCGGTGATCACCGACAGCCCGGACCACAGCCAGTCGAATTGAATGGGCGGGATCCAGGCGATCTGGCCTCTCTGCGCAAAGCCGAGCAGCGCCAGCGGTGCGACCACCGCCATCGCAATGCCGGTCGTGAGCGCATAGACGCGCCACTTCGTTCGATCCAGCAGAAGCAGGCCACACAGCTGACCGGCCACGACCAGCAGGGACAGAACGTGGGCATAGCCCACGACGACGAGCACAGATCCGTAGCCGGCCCACCAGCGCCGCTCGCCTTGAGTGATACCTCGATAGAGCATCAGCGTGGACAGAGCGATCGCGGCCACGGCGAAGGCGTAGGGCCTCGCTTCCTGCGCATATCGTCACGCCCGGCAGGCAGATCAACACGACGCCCGCGACCAGGCCGGCTCGGCGACCGAGGGCTTCCTCCGCCGTCCTGGCCGTTGCCCAGACGGCGATCGACATGGCGATGATCGAAGGCAGCCGGAGAGCGAGCTCGGACGTCCCCATCAACAGGGTCCAGAAATGCAGCAGAAGGTAGTAGCCGACCTCTACGGCATTGGAGGATCCCAGGGTCGAGGAGAGCATCGTGTTGACCGGCTCGGTGGCGTAGCGCCAGCTGTGCCCCTCATCTATCCACAGCGACGGCACCGACGCGCCGGCCAGGAAGACGCCGAAGGCCACGAGGGAGCAGGCCACGGGAATGCCGAATGGGAGGCGCGTCGCCGACCAGCCGTTCAGCTTGAGCGCGGCACGATTCAGGGTTGGCGCCATGGTGGGCATGCGCCCGGGATTCTAGAGGCTGGCCGACCGCGAACTCTGGATTCGCAGCGAAGCCGGCCCCGAAGGGCCGGCTTCATGAGATTCTGCGAGGGGTCGACGTCAGTCGCGCAGTGCGCACTGGGCCCGGAGGAGGTCCGAGCCGGGGATCGGCGAGACCGTGAAGCCGGCGCGCTCCGCCGCGTGGATGGCGGCGGTGTTATCCGGCCGGATGTTGGCGCCGATGAAGTCCAGGTTCTCGTCACGGGCGACGCGGATGAGCCGCGTGAGAAGCTCCTTGCCAAGGCCGATGCCCTGACAGCAGTCCGCGACGACGACGGCGAATTCGGCTCCGTTCTCGGCGTGGTGCTTGGAGAGGCGTGCCACGGCCATGATGCCGCGCTTGCCGTCGGCCCCGGTCCGTTCGGCCACCAGCGCGATCTCGCGGTCGTAGTCGTTGAAGCAGACCTTCACGAGCCGCTCATGCGCGGTCCGATCCTCGAGCCCGAGATCCGTCAGATAGCGGTTCTGGACCGTTCGATCCGACAGTGAGTGGTGGAAGTCCACGATCAGCGGCTCGTCTTCGGGCCGGATCGGCCGGATGTCGAAGTCGCTCCCGTCGGTGGCCTTCCAGGAGCCGGTGTACTGGCGCGGGTACGGCCGGATCGCGAGCCTCGGCAGATCGGCTTCCTTGACGTCCGGTTCGTGGAGAACGACGCGTGCGTCCAGAGCGATCAGCCGCTCGGGCGAGGCCAGCAGAGGGTTGATGTCGATTTCCTTGATCCACGGCTGCTCGGCGACGAGCTGGCCGAACCGGACGAGCAGCTGCTCGATGGCGGCCTGGTCGATCGGGGCGCGACCGCGGATGCCCTTGAAGGCGGCTGCGATCTTCGTCCGCTCGATCATCCGCCGAGCGAGGGTCGTGGTGAGCGGCGGGAGGGCAAGCGCGCGGTCCTTGAACAGCTCGACGAGCTGGCCGCCCATGCCGAACAGCAGCACCGGGCCGAACTGCGGGTCGATGCTCGAGCCGATGATCAGCTCGTAGCCGCTGAAGTTGATCATCGGCTGGATGGTCACGCCGTCGAAGTGGCCGGGGCCCTTCTTCTCGAGAACGTTGCTCTCGATCGTCCGGTAGGCGTTTCGAACCGCTTCCGCGTCGGTCAGGTTCAGCTGAACGCCGCCCACGTCCGTCTTGTGGGTGATCGTCTCGGAGTGGAGCTTGGCCACGACCGGGTAGCCGATCTCGTTCGCGGCGGTGACGGCTTCATCCTCGGAGCAGCAGATGCGGGTCTCCGTGATCGGGATGCCGTAGGCCGCGAGGACCTGCTTGGACTCGAACTCGGTAAGGAGCGAGCGGCCTTCGGCGCGCGCCCCGGCCACGATCTCGCTCGCGCGTGATCGGTTCGTCTTGCTCTCGTCGTCGTCGCCCAGCGCAGGCGTCTCGTAGAGAGCCCGAAGGCTCTCGTTGTAGCGCCATAGGTAGTTGAACATCGATGCGGCGGTGTCCGGGTAGGCGAACGTGGGGATGCCCGCTTCGCGCAGCAGGTTCGCACCCGCTTCGACGTCCGTGCCACCCATCCAGGACGCGATTACCGGCTTGCCCGTCGAGTGGGCGAGAGGCGCCAGCAGCTCGGCCGTCCGGGTCGGATCGGTCATCGCCTGGGGCGTGAGGATGACGAGCATGCCGTCCGCCGAAGCGTCCTTGCCCGCCACCTCGAGCGCAGCGGCGTATCGCTCGGGCGGAGCGTCGCCGATGATGTCGACGGGGTTGTTGTGGCTCCAGACCGACGGCAGGACGGCGTCGAACGCCTCCTTGCTCGGGCCGGCGATCTCGGTCAGCTGGCCGCCGCCGCCGATGAGCGCATCGGTGGCCAGGACGCCGGGACCGCCGGCGTTGGTGACGATGGTGAGCTTGCGGCCCTTCGGGCGCGGCTGCTTGGCCAGGACTTCTGCCATGCCGAACATGTCCTGGATCGAGTCCACGCGCAGGACGCCGACGCGCCTGAAGGCGGCGTCGAGGATGTCGTCGCTGCCGGTGAGCGAGCCCGTATGCGAAGCGGCGGCCTTGGCGGCCTGGGCGGTCCGGCCCGGCTTGATGACAATGATCGGCTTGGTCAGCGCGACCTCGCGAGCGGCCGACAGGAACGCCCGGGCGTCGCCGACGGACTCCATGTAGATGACGATGCTCTCGGTCCTGGGGTCGTCGCCGAGGTGGTAGATGATGTCGCCCCAGCCCACGTCCAGCATGGAGCCGAGCGAAACGACCGAGCTGAAGCCGACCTCCGCGCCGATGCTCCAATCGAGGATAGCGGTCAGGAGGGCGCCGCTCTGGCTGACCAGCCCGACGCTGCCCGGCCGGGCCATTCCCGCGGCGAACGTGGCGTTGAGGCCGCTGATCGGGCTCATGACGCCGAGGCAGTTGGGGCCGACGACGCGGATGCCGCCCCGGCGCGCTCGCTCGAGGACCTGGCGCTCCAGTTCGGCGCCTTCCGGGCCGGTTTCCTTGAAGCCCGCCGAGATGATGATCGCGCCCTTGACGCCGGTCGCGACGCACTCGTCCATGAGGGCCGGCGCGGTCGTCGACGGGGTGACGATCACCGCCAGGTCGACCGGATCCGGCGCATCGGAAAGGCTCTTGTAGGCCTTGAGGCCGAGGACGTTGGGCCGCTTGGGGTTGATCGGGAAAACGGTCCCGCCGAACGGGCTGCTGATCAGGTTCCAGAGCACCGTCCGCCCGACGCTGCCCTCTTTCTCAGTGGCCCCGACCACGGCGACCGACTGCGGGCTGAAGATGTGATCCAGGGGCCGCCGCAGAACGCCCAGAGCGTCTGCGACGGGCTGCCTCGAGGGGGTGGTGGCTCCGGTAGGCGGGCTCGCTGTCATCGGTTCTCCTGCGACACTGGCCGCGATTGATTGCGTTCCCAGGCTGCGATTCGCTTCCGGAGGGCCAGAGGCGGTGAAACGCCCCGAGCGCGTGAAGCCCGCTGCAGCCACAACGGAGGTGCTGGAGGGATGCTGACGGAAAAGTGTCCCGGCCGCGAAGCCTATCTTGGCCCCAAAAAAGGGGCCCTCGGTACGGTTCCTGAGCCTGCCGCCCGGCCCGTCCCGGGCCGAATGGCCTCGCCAGTACCCACTCCGAGGGGTTGGGCCCGGCTCCTCGACGTCAGTCCGTTCGCGGCGTTGCCGCCAGGACGGCCAGACCCGCCACGGCGAGCAGCAGGATGATCGGCCAGGCGGTGGCGACGCCAACCGCGTCGGAGGCGAGGCCCAGGGCGGAAGGCGCCACGAGCACGGCCAGGCCCGAGGCCAGCGTCCCGCGGGCGGCCGCCTCGTACTTGGCCCTGCCCGCCTTTTCGAAGGCGATGGCCATGCCGATAGGGAACAGACCCGCGGTTCCGGCGCCGCCCAGGAACAGCCCGAGCCCGGACAGAGCGGGCACCCGTGAGAGCCAGACCAGACCGGCGCCGGCGATGACGATCGCCAGACCCGCGGTGAGCACGATCCTCGGGTTTCGAGCGGCGCCCATGCCCCGACCGAGCAGCGTTCGGCCGACCAGCATGCCCGCGACGAACAAGCTCGCGAGCAGGGTCGCGTCCGCGTCGGGGACGCCCGTCTGCCGGGCGACGATGGTCGAGCCCCAGAAGACGAACGAGAACTCGATCGAGACCGCGACGACGATGAAGAGCCAGACGAACCAGTAGGCCGCCGGCAGGTTGGCGCGCGGCAGCCTGACAGAGCTCCGCTCCTCTCGGACGCGCGGACGGAGAGCGCTCAGGGCGAAAGCGGCGGCTATCGGCACGAGCATGGCCAGGCGCCAGGCGTGGACGGTCTGGATCGCGAGACCCATCACGATCGGGGCGGCGCCGGCCGTGACCATCGAGAAAGCGTTGGCCTGGCTCAGCAGCCGCCTCGAGGTCGTGCTGTCGGAGCGGCTGAGGTTGACGTTGACCTGCGTTCCGAGGGTGCCGCCGGAAAGGCCGAGGAACATGGCGCCGGTCAGGGATCCCGGAAGCGCCGGCGACAGCACGATCAACGCGACGCCGAGCGCGAGTCCCAGGATGCCCAGATCCAGCAGCCAGCGAGACCCGAATCGGCGGGCCATGGCGTCGACGGTTACCCCCGCGATCAACACGCCGACCGCGAGGGCCGAGGCATGGAGGCCCGCCTCGAAGTCGGACAGATGAAGCTCGGACCGGAGATAGGGCGTGGCGTTGCCGAGCCCGTAGAGCAGATACGACCACGCGCCCAGATAGGCATAGTTGATCCAGGCGTCGCGGCGGCTTATGCGTTCGACGATGCCCTGGGTCGCGGGCGGCGGGGCCGGCATCGCGGCTGCGGTCTGGGCCGTGGCGGGATCAATGCCAGACAACGATCACCGGTCCTGCACGTCGAGGAACGTGGCGAGCCGCAGATCGCCCACGCTTCGACCGATTCGGACGTCGTAGGTCCCGGGCTCGATCGCCCAGCCGGCGGCCGCCTCGTCCCAGTGGCGGACGGCCCAGCGGTCGACCGGGACGGCGACCTCGACCTCCTCGCCGGGATCGGCCTCGACCTGCGCCCAGCCGGCCAGCCAGAGGAGCGGCCGCTCCACTTCGCTGTCGGGTCCGGCGAGGTAGAGCTGGACCACCTCCTTGCCGCGCCGCGGGCCGCTGTTGCGCACCCGCACGGTCACAGCCGCGGGGGCAATGGAGCCCGAGTCGTCCGCCGGGTCGACATGGGCGGTGGCCGGCTCGGCATCGAGATACGTCCAGCGCGTGTAGCCGAGCCCGTGGCCGAAGGCGAAGGCGGGCGCCACCTCGGTCCGGAGCCAGGCCCGGTAGCCGATGTTCAGGCCTTCTTCGTAGCGGAGCATGCCGTTCACCGGCCTGGTGTCGATGACCGGCACGTCCTCCTGCTCGGCCGGCCAGGTGGTCGGCATCCGTCCGCCCGGCTCCACCTTGCCCGTGATGATGTCGGCGAGGGCATTGCCCGCTTCCTGGCCCGGGAACCACGTGAGCAGCAGCGCGGCGACGTCTTCGCGCCACGGCAGCAGAACGGGAGACCCGGCCGACACCACGGCGATAGTTCGTGGATTTGCCGCGGCGACCCGGCGTGCGACCTCGTCCTGGGCAGGGTTGAGGGCCAGGGAGCGGCGGTCCGCACCCTCTGACTCGTCCTGGAAAGTGGTGCCGAGCACGAGTACCACCGCATCCGCCTCCCGGGCGAGCCGCTCGTCCTCGGCGAGGATGTCGTCGAGGCGCGGCGCGGGCTTCTCCATGGACACGAAGTTGAAGATGGCGGGCCGGTCGTAGAACTTCTGCCAGCGGATCGCGACCTCGACGGGCTTGCCGGCCTCCATATCCACGTCCGCGGCGGTGAACGGCGGATCGTGCCAGATCGCGTCGATGTCGTCCGTCTCGACGGGTTCGCCCGCTTCGGCAGCGAGGCGGCCGTCCACGTAGATGGCCATGCGGCCGCGCGCCTCGAAACCGATGCGGTGCCGGCCGCTCACTTCCGAAACGACGCTCGCGGACAGCTCCACCACCGGGCGCCCCAGGATCTCCCTGTCCCCAGACCAGTGGAGGCGGCCATCGCGGCGCTCCGCTCGGGTGATCTCGGTGCCCAGCTCGCCCGTCAGAGGCCCGGCGGTGGGCTGGAACACGCGGACCAGGAGCCCGGGCTTGCCCGCGTTCGCGCCGGCGGCCGCGGGGAGGCGGACCTCCGACGGCGTGAGCGTGTGCTGGCCGGAGCGGATGCGCTCGGCCGGGTTCCACAGGAACTCGACGTCCGGCAGCGCGGCGCGGAGGCCGTCGAGCGGAGTGACCGCGTAATCGGGCCGGAGGTTGGCCGAGCCGCCGCCCTGGCCGGGTTCGACGGCCGCCATGGGCCCCAGGACGGCGATCCGCCGTGCTTGCCCCGGCTCGAGGGGCAGGATGCCGTCGTTGGCGAGCAGCACGGAGCCGGCCGCGGAGACGCGCCGCACGAGCGCGCTCACCTCCGCCTGCGGCGGACGAGTGGCGAGGGGAGTGGCCGCGGGCACTCCCTCGAGAGCGCCGACGCGGGCCGCCAGCCGGAGCAGCCGCCTCACCTTCTCGTCGATCGCGGCCTCCGGCACGGCCCCGTCGCGGACGGCCGCGACCAGGGCTTCGCCCCACGGTCCGCCGGGTCCGGGCATGACCAGGTCCATGGCCGCACGCGCCGATTCCACGGTGGAATGCGTGGCGTACCAGTCGCTCATGACGGCGCCGTCGAAACCCCAGTTCGTCTCCAGCGGATCCACGAGCAGCGGGCTCTCCGTCATCCGGAACTGGCGGACGCCGCTGTACGCGGCCATCACTGTCCAGGCTCCGCCTTCACGGACCGTCCGCTCGAACGGAGGCATGTAGAGCTCGCGCAGCGGGCGTTCGTCCACGTCCACGCGCATGTTCTGGCGCTCCGTCTCCGAGTCGTTGCAGACGTAGTGCTTGGGGCAGCCGCCCACGCCGCGCGACTGAAGACCCTCCACGTATGCGGTCGCGATCCGGCCGGTCAGGAGCGGATCCTCGGAGAACTGCTCGAAGTGGCGCCCGCCCACGGGGGAGCGGTGCAGGTTGATCGTCGGCCCGAGCAGCACGTCCACGCCCTTCGCCCGGGCCTCGCCGGCGAGCAGCAAGCCGATCTCCCGGACCAGATCCTCGTCCCAGCTCGCGGCCAGGGCCGTGGGGCTGGGCAGCGAGGTGGTGGTCTCGTCGTGGCCGGACGAGCCGCCCTTCACGCCAGCGGGACCGTCGGACACGACGATGGGTCGGAGGCCGATCTCCGGGATCGCGGCGGTCTGCCAGAAGTTGACGCCGGTCAGGAGCCCGACCTTCGTCTCGAGATCCAGTCGATCGATCGCCTCCTCGACGGCCGACTCGACCGCGTCCCGATAGCTCGACGCCGACTGGACCATGCTCGCCAACCTCCGCCATATCGACCTTGCTACCGACCAGTCTATGCGGGTAGCCTCAGCCGGCGTCGAACACTCCGGACGCCGGCTTCGGCAGGGAGCGCTGGGGCGTTTTCGGAGCGTTCGGGGGAGGGTTGGCCGAGGGTTTGCCTAGGCCCGTGGAGGGTCGCGAGAACGCCGCGCGAACCCGTTGCAACGTCTGTCGAGTTTTTGCGTAGAATTGCGTCATGGCAAAGCGACTTGCGGAAGTAGCCAGGAAGGTCGGCGTCAGCGAGGCCACGGTCAGCCGCGTCCTCAACGGCAAGCCGGGCGTAAGCGAACCGACGCGCCAGGCCGTGCTGACTGCCCTGGATGTCCTCGGTTACGAGCGCCCGAGCAAGCTGCGAGGTGAACGCGCCCGCCTCGTGGGCCTCGTCCTGCCCGAGCTGCAGAACCCCATCTTTCCCGCCTTCGCCGAGGTGGTCGGCGCCCAGCTTGCCCAGCGCGGCTTCACTCCGGTGCTGTGCACGCAGACGGCCGGGGGCGTCTCCGAGGCGGACTACGTCGATCTGCTGCTCGCCCAGCAGGTTTCGGGGATCGTCTTCGTGGGCGGGCTGTACGCCGAGGAAGATGCCCCGCACGATCACTACGCCCGCCTGGCCGCCCGGCATCTGCCGACGGTTCTCGTGAACGCCGCGTTCCGGGACCTCGGCTTCCCGCGCGTTTCCTGCGACGACACCGTGGCCGTGGATCAGGCGATGAGTCATCTGGTCTCGCTGGGCCACACGAAGATCGGGCTGCTGATCGGCCCGCCGGACCACGTTCCCTCGCAGCGGAAGCTCGCCGCGGCCCATCGGATCGGCGCTCGCCTCGGTTTGACGCTCGGGCCCGACAGCATTGCCCACTCGCTCTACTCGCTCGAGGGCGCCCAGGCCGCGGCCGGCAGACTGCTCGAGGCCGGAGTGACGGGCATCGTTTGCGCCAGCGACCCCATGGCCCTCGGCGCGATCCGAGCGGCCCGCCGGGCCGGCCTTGCGGTTCCCCGCGACGTATCGGTAGTGGGCTTCGACGACTCGGCCTTGATGAACTGCGTGGACCCGCCGCTGACCACGGTCAGGCAGCCGATCGAGCCCATGTGCCGGATGGTCATCGAGCTCCTGCTCGCCCAGATCGGCGGCAATGGACTTACGCACGACGAGCTCCTGTTCGAACCGGAGCTCGTGGTCCGCAGCTCTACCGGGCCCGCGCCGCTGGTTCGCCAGAGCTAGAGCCGGCTGGCCGGGTCTCGATCCGGCGCAGAAATCCCGCTTCGCCCTCACTGCGCTGCCCTCTGGCCACCGCGCGCTCCGCAGGCTGCCCGCCGCAACCCGAGTGCGGGACGCGTGGCATTTCACCGGCCCACTTACTCGGCCTCATCTTGTCCTTGCGGTCTGGCTGCCGAAGAACAGCTTGAGTGTTGTCAAGATCTTGCGTAATCCTGTCTGGTAGTGTACTTTGCGCGAGCGGCCGGCAGACCCAGACCGGAGATCGGCCGCTCGACCGGAGCAAGGGCCAAGTGACAGACGGGGTTCTCGGCATCAACGCAACTCTGGCCAGGCCAACGACGCTCGAGGCAGTCCCGTCTCGGAGCGCTCAGGGCGAGGTGTCCAGTCATCTGGACCGGGCGCCCGGCAGGCCGTCCGAGTGGTGGCGCCGGGCCGTCATCTACCAGGTCTACGTTCGGAGCTTCGCGGACGGCAACGGCGATGGCATCGGAGATCTCGCGGGCGTCCGAAGCCGCCTTCGATACCTGGCGGACCTGGGCGTCGACGCCATCTGGTTCACGCCCTGGTACGTGTCACCTCTCGCGGACGGTGGCTACGACGTCGCCGACTATCGCGCCATCGATCCGGCCTTCGGCTCGCTGGAGGAAGCCGAGCGGCTGATCGCCGAAGCGCATCAGCTCGGCATCAGGACGATCGTGGACATCGTCCCCAACCACGTCTCCGACCAGCACCCCTGGTTCCAGGCGGCGCTGGCGGCCGGACCGGGCTCGCCGGAGCGGGCGCGGTTCTGGTTCAGGCCCGGCAAGGGCCCTGACGGCTCCGAGATGCCGAATCACTGGACGTCCAACTTCTGGGGCGAACCATGGACGCGGACCACCAACCCGGACGGGACTCCGGGGGACTGGTATCTGCACCTCTTCACGCCCGAGCAGCCGGACCTGAACTGGGGACATCCCGACGTTCGAGCCGAGCACGAGGACGTCCTCCGCTTCTGGTTCGATCGCGGCGTCGCCGGCGTGCGGATCGACTCCGCGGCTCTCCTCGTCAAGGATCCGGCCCTGCCGGAAATCCCCGAGAACCCGGCCCCGGGTCAGCATCCGAACACGGACCGCGACGAGCTTCACGACATCTACCGGAGCTGGCGAGCCGTCGCCGACTCGTACCCGGACCGCCGGATCCTCGTCGGCGAGCTCTGGCTGCCCGATCACGAGCGCTTCGCCAAGTACCTCAGGCCCGACGAGCTCCACACCGCCTTCAACTTCGACTTCATGGTCCAGCCCTGGAACGCGGCGAGCCTCCGCGAGTCGATCGACCGGACGCTCGCGGCTCACGCCCCTGTGAACGCCCCGGCGACCTGGGTCCTGTCCAACCACGACGTGACGCGCCCCGTCACCCGCTACGGCCAGGAAGACACCTCGTTCGCATTCGTCAACAAGCGGGCGGGAACTCCGAGCGATCTCGAGAAGGGCCGGCGACGCGCCCGCGCGGCCGCCCTCCTCGCGGCCGCTCTGCCGGGGTCGCTCTACATCTATCAAGGCGAGGAACTGGGTCTCGACGAGGTGACGGACCTGCCCGCTCACCAGATCCAGGACCCCATGCACCACCGCTCCGGCGGCACGGATCCGGGCAGGGATGGCTGCCGCGTTCCGCTGCCGTGGTCCGGCACCTGCCCGCCATTCGGGTTCAGCCCCGACAGCACGTCGGCTGAGCCGTGGCTGAGCCAGCCGCGCCACTGGGCCAACCTGACCGTAGAGGCCGAGAGCCGCGATCCGGGTTCGATGCTCGGCCTCTACCGGCAGATGCTGGCGATCCGGCGCGAAGACCCGGATCTCGGCGGCGAGTTCGCCTGGCTGCCGTCCGATCCGGGCGTCCTTGCCTTTGCCCGCGGCGACCGGTTCATCTGCATCGTCAACCTCTCGGCGGCACCGGTTCGGCTGCCCGCCGGTTGCTCGCTCTCACTCGCCAGCGCGGCCATCTCCGGCGACCTCCTTCCGCCGGACGCCGCCGCCTGGCTCCACTCCGAACCAGCCCAGACCCCGGGCGACGCCGGCCGCCCCGCATACGGAGGAAAATGAGGATGGAGTGACGGCCAACAGACGTCTTCCCAGGGGGGAGCTACTTCAGACACGCAGACAGTCTGAGTCGACACACCTAAGTGAGTGAGGAAATGACCAAGAAGCCACTCGGCAGGATGAGCACGCTGGCGCTGGCAGCCCTTGCCGTCGTCTCCGTGTCCGCCTGCAGCGCCGCGGCCGCCACACCGAGCGCCACCGCCACACCCGCTCCGACTCAGGCCGCCGGTAGCCAGGCTCCGGCCGGCACCCCGGCGACCACCCACAAGCCAGTGACCATCAGCGTCGGCGTTCTCCGCCCGGGCGCCACCCAGGAAGCCGTCGACGCGCTCAATCTCCAGATCACCGAGTTCAACGCCAAGTACCCGTGGATCACCGTCGAGCCCCAGGAGTACAACTGGACTGCCCCGACCTTCACGGCCCAGCTCGCCGGCGGCACCCTGCCCACCGTCTTCAACATCCCCTTCACGGATGGCAAGGGCCTGATCGCCCAGCACCAGATCGTCAACATCGACTCGCGCGTCCGCGCCCTCGGCTACGCCGACAAGTTCAACCCGAACGTCCTCGTCAACGGCCAGGACGACAAGGGCGCGATCTGGGCAGTGCCGATCACCGCCTACGGCATGTCCCTCACGTACAACCGGACCCTCTTCAAGCAGGCCGGCCTCGATCCCGACAAGCCGCCCACAACGTGGGATGAGGTTCGCGCCGACGCCAAGGTCATCGCCGACAAGACCGGCGTCGCCGGCTTCGCCCAGATGGCCACCCAGAACACCGGTGGCTGGCAGCTGACCACGATGACCTACGCGCTCGGCGGCCGCATGGAGACCGTCGACAAGGACGGCAAGGTCACCGCCACCATCAACAACTCCTATACCAAGGCCGCCCTCCAGTACCTCCACGATCTCCGCTGGACGGACAATTCCATGGGCGGCACGTTCGACTACAACTGGGGCACGATCAACCAGGACTTCGCCGCCGGCCAGATCGGCATGTTCACCGGCGGTTCGGACCTCTACACCGCCATGGTCCAGAACAACAGCCTCAAGGCCGACGATTACGGGATCACCGTCATCCCGCTCGCCAGCGATCCCAACGCCGGTGTCCTCGGCGGCGGCAACCTCGTCGCGGTCAACGTCATGACGACCGAAGACCAGCGCGACGCCGCGGTCGACTTCATCGACTTCTACTACATGAACAAGCTCCGCACCGAAGCCGGCGCGGTCGAAGACGCCAAGGCCCTCAAGGCCAACAACCAGCCCGTCGGCGTGCCCGCCCTGCCGATCTTCGACAAGGCCACGTACGACCAGTCCCTCGTCTGGATCAAGGACTACATCAACGTCCCCACGGCCCAGATGACCCCCTTCACCAGCAAGATCTTCTCCGAGCCCGTGGTTACGGAGCCGCGCTACAACACCCAGGATCTCTATGCGGCTCTCGACCCGGTCGTCCAGGCGGTTCTGACCAACAAGAACGCGGACATCACCAAGTTGCTCGATGACGCGAACACGAAGGTTCAGAAGATCATCAACACCCCGCCCGCTTCCTAGTCACTCCGTTCGGTGGGGCTCCGCCGACGCGGGGCCCCACCGAAGTCTCTTCCTCCGTTGCAGGCGAGCTTCCACGTCAGTGGTGGAGGGCGCAGAAAGGTGACTCCCAGGCATGACCTCCCGGGCTGAACCGGTACTTGCAGCGAGCGGCGAGCGGAAGCGCCGCGGCCTGCTGACCTGGGTCAGCAGAGACGGCCTAAGCACCTTCGCCTTCCTCCTTCCGCTCCTCTTCATCTTCGGCCTGTTCTCCTGGTTCCCGATCGTCCGATCGATCGTCATGAGCTTCCAGTCGACCAACCTGGTCTCGGCGCCGACGTTCGTGGGCCTCGACAACTTCGCCAGGGTTCTGGGCGACCCGCTCTTCGGCACCGCCGTCTCCAACACGATCTACTTCGCGATCATCGCGCTCGTCATCGGCTACCCGCTGCCGCTCGTGCTGGCGGTTCTGATGAGCGAGGCCCGCCGTTTCAAGAGCGTCTACAGCGCCCTTGCCTATCTCCCCGTCGTCGTGCCGCCCGTCGTGGCCGTCCTGCTCTGGAAGTTCTTCTACAAGGGCGGTACCAACGGCGCCTTCAACCAGATCCTGCACACGTTCGGGCTGGGGCCGCTCCAGTGGCTCGGAGATGCCTCGCTGGCGATGCCGGCGATAGTGATTGAGGCGACCTGGGCCGCCTTCGGCGGAACCGTGATCATCTACCTCGCCGCGCTCCTGAGCGTTCCGCCTGAGCTGTACGACGCCGCCGAGGTGGACGGCGCCTCGATCTGGCAGAAGATCCGGCACGTCACCCTGCCGCACCTGCGCGGCGTGCTGTTCATCACCCTGATCCTGCAGCTGATCGCCACGGCCCAGATCTTCACCGAGCCTTTCCTGCTCACCGAGGGCGGACCGGCCAACTCCACGACCACGGTCCTGCTGCTCATCTACAACTACGCCTTCGGCAGCAGCCTGGGCGGGCACTTCGGCGAAGCCGCGGCGCTGAGCCTGATGCTCGCCGTCTTCCTGGGTATCTTCACCGGCATCTACTTCTGGATGACTCGCGGCTGGAGCACCTCGTCATGAAGATCCCGTTCCTCTCCCGCGGCAGGAAGTACGGGCCCGAGCAGCGGGGCATCGTGTCGGTGGCGGACTGGCACCGGCGGCGGGTCCGCTGGACCATGCAGGGCCTCCACGGCTTGCTCCTGATCGTTCTCCTCGTCGTCGGCCTGGGCCCGATCCTGTGGCTGGCCAAGGCGGCGGTCACTCCGACGCAGGACACGCTTCGCCAGCCGATGGCCCTCTGGCCCAACGGCTTCGACCTGAACCTGCTGGCCCAGACCATTACCACGGTCCACATCGAGCGCTACTTCTTCAACACGGTGTGGATCGCGATCGGTTCGTGGCTGTGCCAGATCCTCGTGGCCACGACGGCGGGCTACGCGCTCTCCGTGCTGCGGCCGCGCGGCTCGCGGCTCCTCTACGGCCTGGTCCTCGCGACCCTGTTCGTGCCCTCGATCGTGTTGCTGGTGCCGCTCTACCTGACGGTCCTGAGCGTTCCGATGGTCAACTGGAAGCTCGTGGACACGTACTGGGCGGTCTGGCTACCCGCCGGCGCGAGCGCCTTCAACGTGGTGATCATCAAGCGCTTCTTCGACAACATCCCGCGCGAGATCTTCGAGGCGGCCGAGGTCGACGGCGCCGGGCCGTTCCGGCTCTTCTGGTCGATCGTGATGCCGATCTCCCGTCCGATCGTCGGCGTGGTCTCCGTCTTCGCCGTGATCGCGACCTGGAAGGACTACCTCTGGCCGATGCTGGTCCTGCCGAACCCGGCGCTCCAGCCGCTCTCGGTACGGCTGCCCACCCTCCAGCGCGGCATCGAGCTGGACCTGTTCCTGGCCTCTCTCGCGGTCGCGACGCTCTTCCCGATCATTCTGTTCCTCATCTTCCAGCGCATGTTCCTCAACGGTGGCGGACTCAGCGGCGCCATCAAGGGCTGAGCTCGAATCCCTCTCCTC
>DAHXON010000066.1 GCA_027364875.1 Chloroflexota bacterium | reverse complement strand
AGCCGCCTCCACTCGGCGGAGCGCGGCGAGCGCCTCTCCCTCGGCCTTCTCGGCAGCGCGGGTGGAGCTCAACTCTTCGAGAGCTTCGGCGAGGGCCCGGTCGGCTTCGGCCACGGCGGCGGTGAGGGCCAGGTCGCGTGCCGGTACCTGCGCGGCGAGCTCGCGGCGCTGGGCCTGGAGATCCGCCTCGGCGGCGGCGAGCTCCTGCTCCAGCCGCGCGCGATCGCGCTGCGCCGCCGCGACGTCGCTCGCGGCGCGGGCGGCCCTCACGGACTGTAGTTCCGTGAGGGCCGCCCGCGCCGATTCGTGCGCGGCGCGCCGATCCGCCTCCACCTCGGAGCTGGATGCCAGACCGCGAGCGAGCGCCGCGGCCGATTCCTCGGCTTCTCGCAGCGCGGTCAGGGCCATGTCGGCCTGGCCCCGTCCGGATGCCAGCTGCTCCTGGGCCGCGACGAGGCGCCGGGCCGTGTCGTGCCAGCGGACCCGCGCTCCGGCGATGATCGCCCGACCATACTCGAGGCCGGCGCTCTGGCGAGATGCCTGCTGCTCGGCCTGGGCCGCCAGACGGCGGGCCTGGGGCCGCAACTCGGCCAGGACGTCTTCGACCCGGGCAAGGTTCGAATCCGCCTCCAGGAGCTGCTCCTCGGCCTTCTTCTTGTGGCGCTCGTGGCGCCGGACACCGGCGACCTCTTCGAACAGCGGCCGCCGTTCCTCCGGGCGCAGCGCCAGGGCCTGGTCCACCATCCCCTGGCCGATGAACAGGAAGGCGTTGTCGGCCAGGTGCGCGGCATCCAGCAGGTCCACGAGGTCCTTCAACCGGACGCGCTGCTTGTTGAGCAGGTAGTCGTTCTCGCCCGAGCGGAAGAGGCGGCGTCCCAGTTCTACCGTCTCGAAGTCGATCGGCAGCAGCCGGTCCTCGTTGCCGAAGACGAGCGTGACGTCGGCCATGCCGAGGGCGGAGCGCTTCTCGGAGCCGGCGAAGATGACGTCCTCGGACTTGCGGAGGCGGAGAGCCCGGCCCTGCTCGCCCAGCGCCCAGCGCAGCGCGTCGGCCAGGTTGCTCTTGCCGGCGCCGTTCGGACCCACCACGGCACTGATCCCGGGCCCGAACTCGACGAGCGTGCGCTCGCCGAAGGATTTGAAGCCCTGCAGTCGCAGGGCCAGCAGTCGCGCAGGTGCGGTCATCGCGGCGCTACCGTCTGCCCTACCACGCGCTCCTCCGGCCGCCTCGCTCCGGGTGCGTGGGTGCGCCGTCCGGCGCGGTGCGTGGCGACGCGCTCCCATGCGCGGTCGATGCCGGGCTCGATCCAGTCGCTCGCTCCCGGCGCGGGCGCCCGCGCCCCGCCGCTCCGCCGGATGCGGAGGCCGGGCGAGCCTCGGCCCTGATCTGTTTGCTCTCTTCGCGCGCTTCGCGTGGAACCGTCGGCAGGATGTCGATGTCCAGCTCGATCCAGGGTTCGTCGTCGGGCGAGGCTTCCGTCGAGCTCGCCGGGGTTCCCGAGACATGCCCCGGACCCGCCTCGGTCTCGGGCTCGTCGGGATCGAATTCGGCCAGCTCGGGCGCGCCTTCGGTCAGGTCGCCGGGCTGCTGGCGAAGCGTCTCGATCGCCCGAGCCGCGGCCGCGGTTTCGGCGACCCGGCGCGAGTGGCCTTCGCCGACGCCGATCACGCGCCCGCCGACGGCCACTTCCACTCGGAAGACCTTGTCGTGGTCCGGCCCCACGGCATCGACAACGTGGTACTGGGGACGCTCACCGGAGAGCCTCTGGGTGAACTCCTGGAGGCGGCTCTTGGGGCTCTTGAGGGCGCCCAGAGGCCGATCGCTCGTCAGCTCGGGCGCGGCCAGGGAGCTCACGAAGTCGCTGGCAGCCTCATAACCGAGATCGAGGTACACGGCGCCCACGAGGGCCTCGAAGGCCGAGGCCAGCAGCCCCGGTCTCCGCCGTCCACCACGTTGTGATTCGCCCTCGCCGAGCAGCAGGTACTCCCCCAGCCCGAGGCGATTGGCCAATCGAGCCAGACCGGTCGTGCTCACGATCGAAGCCCGCCGAGCGGAGAGAACGCCCTCGTCGTCGTCAGGGTGGCGACGATAGAGGGCGTCCGAAATGGCCAGGCTCACGACAGAGTCGCCGAGGAACTCGAGGCGCTCGTTGTGTCCGGCGGCCAGGTCCCGATGCTCGTGCAGGTAGCTGCTGTGAATCAGCGCCTGCTGTAGCAGGTCGAGGTCACGGACCGGGAGCCCCAGCCGCTCGGCGAGAGCGGCTGCGGGGCGCATCAGTCTTTAGGCCGCGTGCTCGTCGATGTAGTCGACGGCGTCCTGCACTGTGCGGATCTTCTCGGCGTCTTCGTCGGAGATCTCGGTGCCGAACTCTTCCTCGAGGCTCATGATCAGCTCGACGAGGTCCAGCGAATCGGCATTCAGATCGTCGACGAACGAGGCCTCCGGCTTGACCTCATCCTCGTCGACGCCGAGCTGCTCGACGACGATCTTCTTGAGTCGCTCGTAGGTAGTGGCCACTGACGCCCTCCTGGGGTTCCTGGGGCTGCGTTGACGGTTACTGCGGCCCCGGATCCGGGGCGCGGCGCGCACCGGCTTCGGAGTCGCGAGCAATCTTCCCGAGTACTCCGTTGACGAGTCTCCGGGCCGGCTCGCCGCTGTAGGTGCGGGCCAGCTCGACCCACTCGGCTATCGCCACCCGGGACGGCGTGCCGGAGTGTAGCACCTCGCCGATGCCGCTACGCAGCAGAGTCCGGTCCATCCGGGCCAGCTGGACGACGGGATACTGGGGGGCGGTACGAGTGATCAGCGCGTCGATGCGCTCGCGTTCGCGCACGACGGCATCCACCAGCTCGCGGGCGAAAGTCGCGGTCGCTTCGTCGGCACCGGATTCCGCGAGATGCCGCTCCAGGATCGACTCGGCCGTCCGCTGGCCGAACTCGGCTTCGAACAGGGCCGCGAGGACGAGCCGTCGGGCAAGCCGATGCGAGTTGATCTCGTCGCTCGACCCGGGCTCCCGCCCGGTCCCCGGGCTTCCTCGCTGTCCGCCTCCCGAACCCGTCTTCTCGGCGCGATCGGTCACTGGCCGTGGCTCCCCACTCCGTCGATCACGACCGTGACTTCGCCGAGCTCGAGCCCGAGGAGCCTCTGGACGGTGGCCGCGATCGCCTGCCTCACCTGCGCGGCCAGGGGGCGGAGGGCCTGGCCCGGCCGGGCCACGAGCCAGACCCGCACCGAGACTCTGCCGTCGCGGACGCGCGCTCTCACCGGCGAGCCGGCGAGGCGGCGGAGTGGGCCCGCGCGACCCACGTTGAGCACGCCGGGGACTTCGAGGGCGGCCAGGCGGACCATCTCGACGATGACTGTGTGACTGACGGTCAGCGGATCTCGAGAGCCCGGCCTGGAGGACGGCTGAACCGACATGGCGTCACTCCCCTTGATTCGGTATTGCGACGGCCGTTGGCGCGGCCGTGGCCTTGACTACGAGGGCAGCTGAATGACGCGGCTGGCCCTTGAACGCTTCGGCGATCAGATCGGGGATCCGGGCCCGGCCGGCCGTCGCACCCGCCTCGACCGCGAACTCGATCATGCGCCTCTTGGCCGATCCGTGAGTGATCAGGACCATGCCCTTGACGCCCAGGAGCGGCGAGGCGCCGAGCTTCTCGTAGTCGAAGAGATTGCGGATGCGGCGGATTGCCGGCTGCATGAACAGTGCGGCGATCATCCCGAACGGGAAGCGTTTGAACTCGCTCCGCCACAGATCGAAGATGAAGCCCGCGAGGCCCTCGAAGAACTTCATCGTCACGTTGCCGACGACCGCGTCGCAGACCCCGACATCCGCCTTGTGCTTGACGAGGTCGCGGCCTTCGACGTTGCCGACGAAGTTGAGCGTCCCGTCCGCGTCGAGCAGGTCCGTCGCCTGCACGATCGCCGCGTCGCCCTTGCCCTTCTCTTCGCCGATCGACAGCAGCGCTATGCGCGGGTTCGGAACCCCCAGCACCTTCTCGGCGTAGATCGAGCCCATGTGGGCGAACTGGTAGAGGTTGTGGCCGGTCGCGTCCACGTTGGCGCCGATGTCGAGGAGCACGAACGGCCCCGTCTGGGTGGGCATCTGGATGGCCAGGGCGGGCCGGTCCACGCCGTGGAGCCGCCCCAGCTTGAGCACTGCCGCCGCCATGCCCGCGCCGCTGTGACCCGCGGTCACGAGGGCGTCGGCACGTCCCTGCTTGAGCAGGTCCATGGCGACCATGATCGAGGAGTCCCGCTTGCCCTTGAGCGCCAGCGCGCCGGAATCGTCCATCTCGACGACCTGGCTGGCGGGCACGATCTCGACGTTCGAGGGAATCGAGCCGCCGGAGCATTCCTCGATGCGTTCGGGGATGCCGACGAGCAACACCCTGTCGGCCGGGTGTTTTCGAGCCCAGGCAAGAGTGCCCGCGACTACTTCGAGCGGGGCATGATCGCCGCCCATGGCGTCGACCGCGACACGGACCGCCCCGCTATCGACCGTGCGAACCGTAGAGAGGTCCACAGGTCTACGCCTGCTGCTGCGGCTTTTCCTGCTTCAGCTCGATGGTCGGCCGGCCTGCGTAGTAGCCACAGTTGGGGCAGACGTGATGCACCTGCTTGGGCTGGTGGCAGTGCGGGCACTCCTCCAGGTGCGGAACGCCGATCGCGAGGTGTGCGCGGCGGTCGCCCTGTCGAGCGTGCGAGACTCGCCTCTTGGGAACACCCATTCCTGTGTTTTCTCCTTTCGCCTCGGCGCGGCGTCAGTATTGCGGGGCCAGATGGCGGGGCCGGGCAAACGCCGAGGCGCGCGATCCAGTCCGTGACGGGGTACACCGAAGCATACCCTGCGCATAGGGCCGACCGCGGAGTTTACCGGGTCCTGGGCTCTCTGTCATCGCGGCCCCATCACCGCGGGATCGCCGGGCCGGGTCAGTCGTCGCCGCGTTCCTCGAACGCTCGCAGGGCCTCCAGGCGCGGATCGATCTCCTCGTCCGGGTGGTCGTGCGGGCCGGAGGCGAGCTCCTGGCCGCAGATCGGGCAGAGGCCGGGGCAGTCGGGCCGACACAAGGGCGCGATGGGCTCCGCGAGCACGATCGCGTCGCGCACCTCGCCTTCCAGCTCGAGCTCGTGGTGGTCGCTCAGGCGCAGGACGTCCGGCTCGGCTGAGGTGTCGATGGGCGCGCCGCTGGCCAGGTCGATCGTCGGCAGGGCTTCCTCGTCGATGTCGATCTCCACCGGCCAGTCGAGGTCGCGCAGGCAGCGGCTGCAGCTCTGGGCGATCGACGTGTGGAGATGCGCCTGGACGAAGAGGCCGCGGTTGGTGCGGGTCAGCTTGAGCGAGCCCGCGACACCGCTGGTCAGCGAGAGTGGCTCCCCTACCTCGCTCGCGAACTCCGGGTCCGGCTCCCACTCCAGATCAAGAGGCGGCGCGGAGACCTCGAAATCACGCACGGTCCCCGCAGGTTCGGCCAGGAGCCCGGTGACGTTGAAAGTCAGGGCGTCAGTTGCCGACTGGTTCTTCGGCATCCGTCTCTTCGTATTCGTCGGGTTCGAGCTCTTCGACCGGCTCGGGTTCCGGCTCGGGCTGCATCGCGGCGGCGGCGGCAGCTGACGCGGCGGCCTCAGCCTCGGCTCGCCGCTCGTCGAGCAGCTCCAGGCCGCCCTTAATGGTCTTGAGGGTCTTCATCACCTCTCGCTCGAGGCCCACGAGGACCTCGGCAGCGTAGTCGTCCGCGCCGCGGCGAACCTGGTCCGCCTCGAGCTGGGCCTGGCGGATGATCTCCTGGCTCAGCTCCTCGGCCTGGCGAGTCAGCTCACGCTCCTCGATGAGGTACGTGGCCTGTTCCTGGGCGTGGGCCAGGATGTGCTCCGATTCCTCGCGGGCCTGCTCCAGGAGCCTGTCGACTTCGCTGGTGACCCGCCGGGCGGACTTGATCTCCTCTGGAATCGTGACGCGCAGCTGATCGATCCACTCGAGGGCGGCGGCCTGGTCGATGATCACGTTGTTGGTCAGGGGAAGATGCCTGCCGTTCGCGACGAGCGATTCGAGTCGCTCGATCAGGACGATGATGTCTATCGAACGGGCCCTCCTTGGGCGGTCGCAGGGCTGGCGGTTGGCGCGATTATAGACTCCGACCCTTGCCGGCCAGGCGTCTCGACACCGCCGGGGGCACCATTTCGGAAACGTCGCCTCCGAAATGGGCAATCTCCTTGACCAGGCTCGAGCTCAGGTAGCTCTGGTCCAGGGCGGTCATGAAGAAGATCGTGTCGATCTCCGGGGCGAGCTTGCGGTTGGTGTGGGCCCGCTGAAGCTCCGACTCGAAGTCGCTGACCGCGCGAAGGCCCCGCACGATGAAGCTCGCGCCGTTGCGCCGGCAGAAGTCCACCGTCATGCCGTCGAACGACTGGACCTCGATGCGCGCGGCGACGTCGGGCGCGCAGAGCTCGTCGACCGACTCGCGGATGACGCGCTCGCGGACGTCTGCGGTGAAGATCGGCGTGCCCTTCAGTGGATTCACGAGGACGGCGAAATAGACCTTGTCGAAGACAGCGGCGGCCCGAGTCACGACGTCGAGGTGCCCGTACGTGATGGGGTCGAACGAACCGGCGTAGACGGCGATCCTGCTCACTCCACCTCCCGGCCGGCCGGCCGATAGAACGTCAAGGTCGTCTCCCCGAAACGACGGCTCCTGATGGATGCTAACAGCCCGATGGCCGCCGGTGGCGGCGTCCGCCAGAAGTGCTTGGCCACGACCCAGCAATCGGCGGTGAGCAGTGTGGCCGCGCCGGCCGCAAGGGTCTCGAGCGTCGCCGTCATTGCGGCCGTGTCGGCGTAGGGCGGGTCCACGATGACGACGTCGAAGGGCTCCGTAGCGGGCACGAGGCCGGCGGCCGCGTCGTGAAGGAACGGGGCGACGTCCCGGCGGTGGACACGGCCGCGATCCTCCAGATGGGCATGAGCGAGGTTCGCGGCGATTACCCTTGCGGCGGTGGCGTCGCGCTCGACGAAATCGGCCGAGGCGGCCCCACGCGAGAGCGCCTCGATTCCCCCGGCCCCCGAGCCGGCGAAGAGGTCGAGCACGCGCGCGCCTCGAAGATCCGGCTCCAGGATCGCGAACAGGGTCTGCTTGACGCGATCCGACAGCGGGCGGGTCCCCTCCCCCGGCGCGACCAGGCGAGTGCCGCGGGCCGAGCCCGCGATGACGCGTCCCGCCTCAGCCACGTTCGACCCCGCGGCCCGCGGTGTTCCGGTCGCCGGCCTCGGCGATCACTTCACCGTCTTCGGTGAGCGCCTCGCCGGTTTCGGCGAGCACCTCGCCGGCTCCCACCCGGGCGAGCCAGCCCTGCCTGAGCTCGGCGGCAAGGCGCTCGTTCCCGGGCCGAAGCGCGCCGCCCTCGTCCACGAGCGTCTCGGCGATCTCGCGGGCACGGAGGGCGCGCCGACGATCCTCGGGGTCCCGGAGTGAGGCAATCCGGAGCGTCGGCAGGCCGCTCTGGTGCAGTCCGAGCAGCTCGCCCTCCTGGCGCAGCTCGAGGTCCAGCTCGGCGAGCTCGAAACCGTCCGTGTGGGATACGAGAGCGTCCAGTCGAGCCCGGGCCGTGGCATCGGTCGAATCCGAGACGAGGATGCAGTAGGACTGCGCCTCTCCTCGGCCGACGCGGCCGCGCAGCTGGTGGAGCTGGGCCAGGCCGAAGCGATCCGCGTCGAGGATCAGCATCACAGTCGCCTCGGGCACGTCTACTCCGACCTCGAGCACCGTGGTGCCGACCATCACGTCGATCTCGCCGCGCCTGAAGAGATCCATCCGGCGGTCCCGCTCGGCCGCTTTCATCTGGCCGTGGACGACACCCACTCGCGGCGTCGTTCCGGCCACTCCGACGCGGTGGGCCGCCTCGGCCAGCTGGCCCGGCAGGGCCGCGGCCACTTCGTCGGCCGATCGCGCGGCCGACTCCTCGTCCTCCTCCACGAGCGGCACGACCACGAAAGCGCGGTGACCGGCCCCTACCTGCTGGAGGATGCCTCGATATGCGTCTCGCTTTGGGTCCGCGCTGCCGTCGAGGCCCCGGCTATCGCGGACGTCGCTCAGGATCCGCTGGCGCCCGGCGGGCAGCGACCGCAGATCGGACACGTCCAGGTCCGCGAGGAGTATCTGGCCCAGGGTCCGAGGGATCGGAGTGGCCGTCATCAGGAGCATGTGCGGCGCCACGCCTTTCGCGCCGAGCGCCTCGCGCTGAGCGACGCCGAAGCGATGCTGCTCGTCGACGACCGCGAGAGCCAGGTCGGCGAACCGGACCGCCTCCTGGACGAGGGCGTGAGTGCCCACGACGATTCGGCCGCTCGAGAGGCCCATGAGCCCGCGGTCCGCGCTCGGGGCCGCGAGCAGCTCCAGCGCCGCCCGCTTCTCCGCCGCGGGGAGCGAGCCCGTGAGCAGAGTGACGGAGTGGCCGAGCGGCTCCACGAGCCGCCGGAGCGCGGCGGCGTGCTGGCGGGCCAGCAGGTCCGTCGGCGCGAGCAGCGCCCCCTGGCGTCCCGCATCCGCCACGAAGGCAAGCGCCAGAGCGGCCACGGCCGTCTTGCCCGAGCCCACGTCGCCCTGGAGGAGCCGCATCATCGGCCGCGGCCGGCCCAGGTCCGCCGCGATCGCCTCGACGGCCGCGGCCTGGTCGCCGGTCAGCTGCGCGGCTACGTCCGTACCGGTGCGCGCCCGGAGCTGCTCCGTAAGGGCAGTCTCGACGGCCACGATTCCCCGCGAGATCTGCTCCGCGCTCACGGCCACTGCCTCGCCGACGGCCACTCGCCGCTGGCGGTCGCGGACCACCATGCCCACTTCGAGGGCCAGCAGCTCGTCGAAGCCGAGCCGCCGCAGGGCGGCGTCGCGGGCGGGGAAAGTCTCGGGGTAGTTGGCGTTCTCGAGTGCTGCGGCGATGCCGACGCTCTCGCCGGCGGCCGCCAGAACGTCAGCGCCAAGGTAGTCCGCGTACTCGCGGCCAACGGCGTCGAGAGCCTGGCGGATCGCCCGCCGGAGAGTGGCCGCCGTCAGGCCCGCGGTCAGCCGGTACACGGGCACGATGCGGCCGGCGTGGAGCAGGGCGGAGCCGTCGTCCGGCTGGAATTCGGGGTTGTCGAACGAGGTCGTGAACCCGCGGCGGCGGATCTTGCCGCTCACCACGATCCAATCGCCGTCGTGGAGTCGCCTCTCGACGAACCGCCGTCCGAACCAGGTCGCCTCCACCTCGCCGGTGTCGTCGCCCAGGTAGGCGGTCGTCCGCTGGACGCGCCGGCGGAAGGTCTGCTCGACCCGCAGGCCGTGGACCTGCAGCCGCGCGCTCGCCGGCTCGCCTTCGGGGATGCGATTCAGCTCGCGCGCAGTGCTCAGCGCCCGCAGGTCGTCGTAACGGCGCGGCAGGTAGAAGAGCAGGTCCCGGACGGTCCGGACCCCGATGCGCGGCCCCACGCGGCGCAGCACGGTGTTGCCCGTGAAGCTCGTCCGGCCGATCGGCGTGTCCGGCGTGATCGGCCCGATGGGCGCCGCGCCGTTACGACGACCTGCGGGCGCCGGACACGCCGCGCCCGACACCTGACGGCGATTGCCCCCGGCTGGCCATCGGCTACTCGGCCGAGATGAGGTACCGGTAGTGCGGCTGGCCGCCGTGCAGCACCTCGACCTCCACGCCCGGCCGCCAGTCCTCGATCCGCCGGCCCATCGCCTCCGCGTCGGCGGCGTCACCACCGTCACCCCAGTACAGGGTGATCAGCTCGAAGCCCGGCTCGAGCGCGTCGAGAGCGGCCAGGACCACTTTCGAGCGATCGTTGCCGGCGGCCAGCAGGCCGTCGTCGGGGTCCAGGACGATGGTCTGGCCCTTGCGAACCTTGCGCCCGCCGACCACGGCGTCGCGGACCGCTTCGGTGACCTGCAGCGTCTGGATCGCCCGGCCGGCCAGGGTCATCAACTCGGCGTTGGCCGTCGCGTCCCGCTCCGGATCGAGGGCCAGAAGCGCCGCGAAGCCTTCGGCGGCGTTCCGAGTGGGCACTACTCGGACTCGCCGCGAAGTCATCTCGCTCGCCTGCCTGGCCGCGAGGACGACGTTGGGGTTGTTGGGCAGAAGGAGAACCTCTTCGGCCGCGATGCGCTGGACCGCATCGAGCAGCTCGCCGGTGGACGGATTGGCGCTCTGGCCGCCGCGAACGATCGCCGCCACGCCGTAGGAGTCGAAGATGCGGGCAAGCCCCTCACCGGCTGCGACGGCGACCACTGCCAGCGGCACCGTCTCGCCGAGCCTGGGGTCTCCGGCCGCCACGTCGGCGTGGCTGCCGGAGCTGCCGTTCGAGCCGCCCGCGGCCGGCCGGACCTCCGCACCGTAGGTTTCGAGGTCCACGTGCGGCAGCGGCCTGGTTTCGTGCCTGCCGGCGGGCATGCGATGGTCGATCGGAGCGGCGACCGCTTCGGCGGCCTTCTTCTCGCGCACTTCGTTCGATTGCGCGTCGAGGTTCTCGACGGTGATGCGGGTCATGGATCCGAGCGACAGCCCCAGGGCGATCACCTCGTCGGGTCGATCGTTGTGGACGTGGACCTTCACGGCTCGGGCGTCGCCGGCGACCAGAACGGACTCTCCGATCCGCTCGAGCTCGCCTCGGAGGGCCTCCACGTCGAGGGGCCTTTGCCTGGCCCGCAGCAGGAACATCGTCTCGTATCCGAAGGCCTCTTCCGGAGCCTCGGTGAGGAGGTCCGTCCGAATCGCGCCTACGGGCACTGCCCCGGCGCTCGCCGATCGGCGAGCCCGCGCGGCCACCGGCCGCGTCACCCTCTCGTGAAGGTACTCCTGCGCGCCTTCAAGGAGCCGGAACAAGCCCTGTCCGCCGGCGTCAACCACACCCGCGTCGCGAAGGACCGGCAGCAGCGAAGGCGTTTTGGCAACGGCCGCTTCGGCACCGGACACGGCGGCGGCAAGAACCGCCACCAGATCGCCGCCGGCTTCGGATTTCTCGGAGGCGGCCACGGATGCTTCCCGGATGACCGTCAGGATGGTGCCCTCCACGGGCTTGACGACGGCACGATAAGCGATGGCGGCGCCCTGGTTGAGCGAATGAGCCAGGTCCGGACCGTCGAAGCGCTGCTTGCCGCCCAGACCCTCGGCCATGCCGCGGAAGATCTGCGAGGCGATGACCCCTGAGTTGCCGCGCGCGCCCATCAGCGCGCCGTAGCTGATCGCCTGGGCAATCCGGTCAGCCGTCGGATCGGCCACGGCCTCCGCCTCGGCGAGGGCGGCTCGGACGGTGGCGAGCATGTTGCTGCCTGTGTCCCCGTCGGGAACGGGGAAGACGTTGAGGGCGTTGACTTCGTCGACGTGGGCGGCCAGGTTGTCAACCGCCGCATGGAAGGCGCCGAGCAGGGCGCGCCCATCCGCTGCCCGTCGGCTCATCGGCCGGCTCGATCTGTCATGAGTCCTTGCGTCTTCTTCTCCGCCTCGGAGCCCCTTCCGCCGATGCAGTAGTGGTTGTGACCTGTTCCGGCGGGGCCGGCTCCTCGATCGGTTCCGCCCGCTCGATCGCGTGCGCCCGCTGCACTGCCGATGGCTCATAACGAAGTCCGTCCACGTGGATCGCGAGCGAAACCACCTCCACCCCGGTGGCCCTGAGCAGCGAGTAGCGGACGGCGGAGTCGACCTGACGGGCCACCTCGGCGACGGGGATGCCGAACGCGACCTTGAGATACACCTCCAGTCTCAAGCCCCCGTCCGTGCTGAGCCGGATCCCCGGACGGTCGAGCCCGATCCAGCGCAGAATTCGCCTGCCGAGCGACGGATCGGCGAAACCGGTGACTCCGTAGCTGCTCTGGACCGCGGTCCGGACTATGTCGACGATGGCTCGGCGGGTGACGATAGAGCTGCCGGCCACCGAAGGTTCGGGCATGTGCCTGTCGACCTGCTAGCAGTGGTGCGGAAACGGTGTGCTATCATACCGCCCCGTTCGGTCCCGGTCGGGACCTTGAGTTTTTGCGACTTCCGTATTCGAGAGGACCTTATGGCTCGCTCCTGCGCCGTCTGCGGGAAGGTCTCCATGGACGGCTTCAACCCGCAGTCGTCCGGAATGAACCGGGTCCGGGCGCACCGCCGCTACTACCCGAATCTGCAGAAGACCACGATCCAGGTGGCCGGCAGGGCCGTCAAGAAGCTCGTCTGCACGCGCTGCCAGCGCACTCTCTCGCGCGCGGCCATCTGACCTGATCCCCGCTCCGGCGGGCTTCGTTTCGCGAAACACCACTCGGCGTCGGGCAACCGCTCGGCGCCGTTTCTGTGTCTGCGGGCGCGCTACTCGACTCGCTCCCAGATCGACGGCTCCTCGACGAGGCCCCTGCGCTGCGCCTGGGCCTCGGAGCCCCAGGCGCCATGGCTCCAGCCCACCGCCACGATCAGCAGCCCCGCGATCATCATGTCCGGGCTTCGCCTCCAGGCGCCCAGGGCCATGACGGCATCGCCGGCAAGGCGCACCGCCATCGCCTCGGAGGGCATGTGCTCCAGGACGTAGCGGCCGGCCTCGGTCTCCCGCAGCGACTCCACGTCGCACATGGTCAGGACGGCTCCGGAGCCGGCCATCGGAACCAGCAACCGGACCGCCAGCCCGGCCCCCAGCCGGTGCCTCCAGAGCAGAGCGTTGGAGATCAGCGAGGCCGATATGTCCGCGCTGAGCTTGAGCGGATGGACCTGGTGCAGGAGCACGGCGTCGCGATCCATGCGGTCGATCCTACCCGGGCGCGGCGGCGTGGTGCCGTTGCGCATCCGAAAGGATCAGAGGCCGGTCCGAGATGCCAGGCCCAGCTCGTCTGAGTCCAGCCAGATGGTGAACGGCCCGTCGTTGACGAGCTCCACTTCCATGTGCGCGCCGAAGCGGCCGCGTTCGACCGCGATCCCGGCCGCGCCGAGCGCACGGCAGAAGTCTTCGTAGAGGCGCTCTCCGAGCTCCGGACCGCCGGCACGGACGAACGAGGGCCGCCTGCCCTTCCGAGTGTCGGCGTAGAGGGTGAACTGGCTCACCACCAGGGCCGAGCCGCCGACGTCGGCGATGGACAGATTCGTGAGCCCGTCCGAGTCGGCGAAGATCCTCAAGGCGGCGATCTTCGCTGCGAGTGCCGCACCGACCGACTCGTCGTCGCCCGGCCCCACGCCGACCAGGATCGCGAGCCCACGGCCGATGGAGCCCGTGACTTCACCGTCGACGCGGACCTCCGCCCGGGATACCCGCTGCAGGAGCGCGCGCACCCTCTCCTCCGGTCAGCGGCTTAGAAGCCCGGCGGCGGAACGCCACAGCCCGCCGAGAATCGCGAGCCACGGCAGCAGGTAAAGCGGGCCATGGGCGCCGTCGAGCAGGTTGAAGGCCGACATCAGCGCGGCCACGACCGCCCCGACCAGAGCCACGGCGAGGCCCTGCGACACCAGGCTCCAGCGAACCCGGCGTCCCAGCCGGTTGAGCGCCCCCGCCTCACCTCCCTCCTCGGCTTCGACGCCCGCCTCTATCTCCTCGTCGGCGATCCGGTTCATGAAGCGCCGGGCCCAGGCCGGGCCGTGCAGGACGGCGAAGTACGCCCCCACGGCATATACGACGCCCCCGACGATGTCGAAGACCCAGTGCTCGCCCAGGTACACGATGGCGAACCAGATGCAGAAGGTGTAGGCGAGCATCAGCCAGCCGGCCTTGCCGAAGGCACGCCGGGCGAACAGGAACGCCAGGAACGGATATGCGGCGTGGAGCGACGGGAATGCGGCCACGTCGTTGGAGCTGATGCTGTACAGGCTGTACGAATAGAAGTAGTTGGAGAAGCCGAAGAAGTTGGTCAGTCCCTGGAAGCCGTTGTCTCGGAGGTGGAGAACACCCGTGACGTAGCCGTACTTGTCGGCCCACCACGGCGGCGCCACGGGGAGCAACAGGAACGTAACGAAGGCTGCCATCGACAGCACGATGAGAGCGGCCACGAAGTCGTAGTAGACGCGCCGCTCGTGGATCCAAAGAAGAAAGCCGATGGCCAGCGGCAGGGGGAAGTGCAGGAAGTAGAAAACGACGGAAAGGGTGGCCAGGTTGTCCGGGCTCGAGGCCGGACCCGAGTGGAACAGGCCCTGCAGACAGATGGTCGGCAAGCCGCCGAGTCCGATGATTTTCTCGATCGAGATGACGTCCGCGACGTGTATGGGCAGGCCGAACTTGTCCGCGTAGCCGCGCATCAGCTCGTAGGCGAAGAACAGGGCCACGAACGGAATCCAGTCGCGCAGGAACAGCCGGCCGCGGCCCAGGATGATCGCAGCCAGCCCGAACGCGACCACGATCACGTCCGGCGTGACGGAGATCCCCCGGGCGATCATGAGGATGGACAGAAGCACCGCGTAGGCGGCGACCGCCACGAGCAGCAAGCGATCGTTGCGGCGGCCCAGGTGGGCGTGCGGCACGCCCGAGGCCGGAACTTCGGGCGGGGGCGTCTGGCCTGGCTGCGTCAGGGCCGTTTGCCCGGCCGGCCCGCTCGCCGGCGCCGCGATCGGCGGGATCCCGGGCGCTTCGCTCACCCGGCCACTCCCGCCGGGGCCGGCGCGGAGCGGGTCTTGCGGGCCTCATCGGCGAGAGCCTTGATGGCCCGGATCTCGCGTTCGATGTCGTTGCCCTTCTTCCACAGCAGCGAGCCGACAACGAGGACTTCGGCGTGGCCCGCTCCGCAGGTCGGGGACGAGGCCCTGTTGACTCCACCGTCGACGTGGACCTCGCGTGCCGACGGCCTCTCGCCGGGCCTGTCCCGGAAAACGTCGTGAGCCGGGCCGATCTTGGCCGCGGCGTCGTACATGAACTTCTGGCCGCCAAAGCCCGGCTCGACGGTCATGACCATCACGATGTCGAGAAGCTCGGCGTATGGCGCCAGGGCCGAGAGCGGCGTGGCTGGCTTGATGGCCAGTCCGGCGAGGACCCCCGCCTTCCGGATCTTGAGCAGGGTCGGCTCGATGGGTTCCTCGACCTCGACGTGGAAGGTGATCGAATCGCAGCCGGCGGCAATGAACTGGTCCATGTACCGGCCCGGCTCGGAGATCATCAAATGGGCGTCGAAAGGCCGCCTGGTGGCCGGGCGCAGTCGCTTGATCACGGTCGGCCCAAAAGTGATGTTCGGGACGAAATGGCCGTCCATCACGTCCAGGTGGATTCGGTTGGCTCCGCCCTTGACGGCGAGCCTGGTCTCCCGACTGAGGTTGGCGAGATCCGAGTCGAGGATGCTGGCGCTCACCTGAGTTCGGCGTCCCATCAGAGCTTGCCTTTCCTGGCCACCGAGAGGCCGGCCGGCTCTCCGACGGCCCGGGCAAGGTCGGCGCCCAGGTCCGTCGGTGCCCGGTCCCCTCGCAGCGCCGCCTCGCTGGCTCGGAGGATCGTCTCGCGGCGATGGGCAACCGCCGGGGCCGACGGCTCCCCTGCCCTGTCGGCGGCGAGCTGGCCGCAGGCCGCTCCCGCATCCTGGCCGCGATTGGCCCGAACCGTTACGCCGATGCCGGCCCGGCGGACGCGCGCGGAAAACCGCTCGATCCGGTCGGCGCTGCTCGCCTGCCAGGGTGTGTGCGCCACCGGATTCATGGGGATCAGGTTCACGTGGGCCAGGTCACCTCGAAGCAGGTCCGCCAGCGCGTCGGCGTCCACGTCGGTGTCGTTGACTCCGGAAATCATCACGTACTCGTAGCTGATCCGCCGGCCGGTGACGCGAGCATGATCTCGCGCCGCCGCAACGACCTCGGCCACCGGCCAGCGCCGGTTGAGCGGCACAAGAACGTCGCGGAGCGGATCTCGAGCGGCGTGGAGGCTGACTGCCAGCGTGAACTGCGGCCCCATGGCCGTAAGGCGGCGGATGCCGGGCACCACTCCGGACGTGGAGACGACGATGTGGCGAGCACCCAGCCCGAAGCGGCGCGGATCTGACAGCGCCGCGACGGCCTCGAGGACCCGGTCGAGGTTGAGGAGCGGCTCGCCCATGCCCATGAAGACCACGTTCGTCAGGTGGCGGCCCGCGGCGGCCAGCCGCAGCGAGGCGTGGCGGACCTGATCCAGGATCTCGGCGGTCTCCAGATCCCTCGTGTATCCGAGCTCGCCCGTGGCGCAGAACGGGCATCCAACCGCGCAGCCTGCCTGGCTGGATATGCAGAGCGTGTGCCGCTCTCGATGAATCGTTCCCGGCCCCGAGAAGCCTCGCGCGGGGTAGTGCATGAGCACCGACTCCACCATCGCGCCGTCCGAGAGCAAGTGAAGCGTCTTCTCGGTCAGGCCGCCGTCCGAGACGGTCACCTCGTCGGCTTCGATCGTGTCGATTCGGAATGCTTCCGCGAGCGCGGTCCGGAGCGCCGCAGGCAGGTTGCGAAGCTCATCGGGCGTCCGCGCATGCTGGCGCCACAGCGACTCCAGGATCTGCCGCGAGCGGTAGGGCGCCTGGCCATTGGCCGTGAGCCAGGCGGTCAGGGCCTCGCTCTCGAGGCCGGCCAGGCCGGGCCTGCCGTCCGTGGCGGGGCGCCGCGCCGCAGGCGCCAGGCGAGTGCCCGAGGGCGGAGTATGCGCGGGATTCTCGGGCCCGAGCGGGTTTGGAGGGGCGCCGGCGGAGGAACCGGGCGCTTCGACGTGACTCACGGAGCCCCGATTATCGCATGACGGCACGGACTGCCTGCGGTCCAGTAACGCCCGCTCACTCCGCGCGTGCGTCGGCGAGGGCGGGATAGCCGCGCAGCAGCTCGGCGCCGCTCATGCGCCGCTTGCCCGCCAGCTGGACCTCGTCGAGAAGGAGACGCCCGCGGGCGGTAGTCAGCGCGAGGCAGTCGCGATCTCGAACCAGGCGCCCCGGCTGTCCGGCAGAGCCGACGGCTGGCTCGTCAGCCGAGCCCGAAGACTGCTCCGCGGAGTCGGACGCAGGGGCGTGGGTGGAGTCCACCGGGAGGACCGAAACCGCGTAGACGATGAGCCGGCCACTCGGAGTCTCGAGGAAGCTGCCGGGCCACGGCTGGTAGGCGCGGACCTGCCGCTCCAGCTGATCGGCCGGCCTGCTCGGGTCCAACCGCCCGTCGTCGCGACGAAGCGGCCGCGTGACGGTGACACCACGGGCCGGCTGCGGTCGGGGCGCCAGGCGGCCGGCGAGCCAATCGGGCAGCGCGCGGCGGATGAGGTCTGCCGCCACCGTCGCCGCCCGATCCTCGAGCGTCACGGCGGTGTCATCGGGTCTGACTTCCAGCGGCGCGGTCGCCACGATCGGGCCGGCGTCCATCTCCGGGGTCACGACCATGAGCGAGACCGCCGATTCCCGATCGCCCGCGAGTATCGTCGCGGGTATCGGCGCGGCGCCGCGATGCCTCGGCAGCGCCGAGGGATGGAGGTTGAGAAAGCCTCGCGGCGGCAGATCCAGCAGGGCCTGAGGAATCAGCTGGCCGTAGTCCGCGAGGATCGCCAGATCCGGGGAGAGCGCGGATATCTCGGCGATCGCCTCGGGACGTCGGACACGGACTGGCTGGAGAATGGGCAGACCTAGCTCGCGGGCTCGAGCGGTGACGGGCGTCGGCGTGACGACGGCCTTGCGACCGACCGGGCGATCCGGCGCCGAGACGACGGCCACGATCGAGATGCCGGGCAGGCCGGCGAGGGAATCGAGTATCGGGACGGCGAAAGAGCCGCTGCCCAGGAAGATGGTCCGCGTCGCGCCCGCGCGTCCGGCCGGCTTCACGGTCGAAGGGTCGGCCGCGGCCTCCATCAGGCCAGGGCTGTCGCGGCGGCCCTGGACGGTTCACCCTCCTCGTCACCCTGGGTGACGGGGATCAGCTCCTCCATCGAGTCGAGGTAGTCGATGTAGAGCTTGCCGTCGAGATGGTCGATCTCGTGCTGGAAGGCGCGCCCGAGCAGGCCGGTGCCGGAGACCTTGATCTTCTTGCCGAAACGGTTCTGGGCCACCACCCAGACCTTCTCGCGGCGCGTGACGTAGGCCACGTAGCCCGGGATCGACAGACAGCCTTCCAGGTCGCGGTCGTCGCCCTGGCTCCTCACGACTCGCGGATTTACGAGCTCGTGGAGCTGCCCTTCGACGTCGACCACACAGGCGCGGACCGCCTCGCCGATCTGCGGGGCGGCGAGGCCGGCACCCGGGGCCTTGCGGACCGTCTCGGTCAGGTCGTCGAGAAGCTCATGGATGTACTTGCCGAACGAATCGACGGGCTTGCCGACCAGCCGCAGCCGCGGGTCTCCGAGCAGGACTATGGGACGAACACTCATGGTTCGAGTATACCGGGAGCGGCCGGCTCGGCTTCCATCGCCCATTCGGGTGGTGCGCTCGCCAGTCCGCGGCCATGGCCACGGCCGCGACCACGGCCACGGCAAGGTGACGGCCGCAGCCACCGCCGCGCGGCTAGAGGAGAGAGTCCGGGTCCACGTCCACGGACCAGGGCGCTCCCGGCGCCGGATCCAGCAGGCTGCGGGGATCGTCGCCGCGCAGGATCACGTTCCAGCGCCAGCGGCCCGCGCGCCGCGTTATGTATGCGGGAGCGGGGCCGAGGACTGCGATCCGCGCCGAGGCCGCGGCGGCAGCGAGCCGGTCGGCCATTGCGGCGGCCTCCTGCTGGGCCGCCAGAGGATCGGGCAGACCCACAGTCAGCTTGATCAGACGGCCGTACCGTGGCGAGCCGAAGCGCCGGCGGACGTCCAGCTCGGCGTCGTAGAACGCGGCCGCGTCGCCCGAGGCGACGGCGACGAT
>DAHXON010000065.1 GCA_027364875.1 Chloroflexota bacterium | reverse complement strand
GGCGGTCGCCGCCGAGCCGGGGCTGCCGGAGGCGCTGCCGTTCGCCGACGTATACGGCGTGGGCGTCTCGATCACCGGCTCGGTAGGGGGCGCGACCGGCCCCGCGTTCGAGGGAATCGGATTGCCCGCCGCGTCCACCAGACCGAAGAGAACGCCGTCCTGATCCGCCACGTACCGTTCGGTGCCGATGACCCAGATGATTCTCGGGTCCCGCTCGGTCAGACGGACCACCACGGTCGACGGCAGGCGAACCTCGACGGTGGCCGTATCGACCGCGGGCAGCCGGGACAACTCGGCCGCGGCGCGATCGGTCTGGATGCGGAAGACGTTCGGCGGCGAATCCAGACCCAGGATCGACTTGATGATGCCCCCGCCGGTGAAACGGGCTCCGTGGATCTCGACGGTCGAGACCTCGAAGCCCGGAGCGAGGACGACGCCGGCGGTCGCCACGCCGAAGACTATGGTCGCGAGCAGCCCGAATGTCTGGACGAACCTGAGTCGCGGCACGGGCCGCCGCGGGCCCGACTTGCGCTGGACCTGCGAGGAATAGGGGCGGATCGGCCGGTACCGGTGCACGTCAGCGAGGCAGGTCTGAGGTGGCGAGCCGGTGCCGGACACGCCCGGCGTGGCGTTCGACGGCCAGAGCCACGATGCGCTCGCAGACGGCCTCGAACCCGCCCAGCTCCCTGGACGCCAGCTGCGGGAAGAGGCTGATCGGCGTGAAGCCCGGGATGGTGTTGATCTCGCTCAGGTACAGCTGACCGGCGTCCAGGAGGAAGTCCACGCGGGCGAAGCCCTCGCAGCCTATGGCCCGGTAGGCGTCCAGCGCCATCTCCCGGATGCTGCCGGCCAGCGCGGCGTCGATACGTGCCTCGGTGAGCGTTTCCGAGACGCCGGCGGTGTATTTGGCGACATAGTCGTAGAACTCGCGGCCGGGCAGCACTTCCCCCGGACCGAAGGCCTGGAGCTCGTCCGGGTCGTTGCCGATCACCGCTACTTCGAGCTCGCGCGGCCTGTTCAGATATCGCTCGACGACTACGAGGGTGTCGAAGCGGAAGGCCTCGTCGAGGGCCCGGCTTCGTTCGGACGCGGAATGGGCGATGGTCATTCCCACCGACGAGCCCATCCGGGCCGGCTTGACCATGAGGCGGCTCGAGCCGATCTGCTGGGTGAATGCCTCGATGTCGAGCAGCACCCTCTGGCGGTCTTGCGCCCAGCGCGCCGCAGTCACCTCGACCCAATCGACGACGGTCAGACCCAGGCCCCGGGTCAGGCGTTTGAACAGCGCCTTGTCCATGCCGACGGAGCTGGCCGCCACTCCCGCGCCGGCGAACGGCAGCTCGTACGACTCGAGCATCGCCTGGATGGTGCCGTCTTCGCCGAAGGGCCCGTGCAGCGCCGGAAAGACGATCGGCAGCGGATCGCGCGAGGCCAGCTCCTCGAGTGCCCGCGCCGCGGTGGCGAGGCCCGTCGCGCCGACCGAGGGCGGGTCGTCGAAGGAGCCCGGTTCGGGCCGGCCGATCGAAGCCGCGGCCGGCATGTTCCACCAGCCGCCGCACAGGTCGATGTAGACGCGATCGACCCGATGGCCCGCCCGGGCCAGGGCGTCGGCGATCGCCCAGCCGGAAATCACCGAAACGTCGTGCTCGGCCGAGGGACCGCCGAGCAGGACGACCACGTCCTCCGGAGTCGACCGGCCGCTCGGATAGTCGCTGTTGGTCATTTCGCCTCCTCCGACCAGCCGGACCAGTCTCCGACGAACTCGACCTCGAAGACGAGCCGGACGCCGAACCGAGCCTCGACCGTGCCTCGAACCTTCTCCGCCAGGCTCCGGACGTCCGCGGCGGTCGCGGTTCCGGCGTTGACGATGAAGTTCGCGTGCCTGGGGCTGACCATCGCTCCGCCCTCTCGAGCGCCTTTCAGGCCGGCCGCGTCGATGAGACGGCCCGCGGAATCGCCTTCCGGGTTCCTGAAGATGCTACCGGCACTGGGCTGTGTCAGGGGCTGGTGTTCGCGCCGCCACCGGCGGATCTCGTCGAGGCGAGCGCCGATGGCCTCGGGCGCGAGGGACGAAAGGCGGAAGGTGGCCGACAGGACGACGTCGCTCGCATCGCCGTGGGACCGCTTCAGACGGCTGTCTCGATACGAGAGGCCGAGCTCCGCCGGCGGAACCGTGACCACGTCGCCGTCGGACCGAAGCAGCTCGGCTGATTCGATGACAGTGGCGATGTCGCTCCCGTGCGCCCCGGCGTTTGCCCAAACGGCCCCGCCAACGGACCCGGGAATGGCAAGCCCGAACTCCAGGCCGCTCAGCCCGGCGCTCCCCGCGACGGTGGCGGCCTTTGCCAGCGGGGTCCCGGCGGCGGCGATGAGCCGCTCGCCCTCGATTCGCACGTCCGTGGCGTGGTTGACCACGACCATGCCGCGGATCCCGGCGTCGCTCACCACGAGATCGCTGCCCCGCCCTATGACGAGCCAGGCCACGCCACGCCGCCGGGCGAAGGCCAGCGCGGCGGCGAGCGCGGCGGTGCTGCGGGCCTCGACCAGGAGGTCCGCGGGGCCGCCGACGCGCATGGTGGTGTGCGGCGCCATCGACTCGGCGAGGCGGCCGCGAAGTCCGGTCTCGGCATGAAGGTCCGCTGCGAGCGCGGGCCAGTCGGGCGGGGCCGCCGCGGGAGTGGCAGGCGCAGTGGGGGGCGCAGGCGGCGCCGCCGGGGCCGCCCCCTTCGATACGTCTGCGAGATGGGCCGCGTCCGGCATAGGCCGGCGATTCGCCGCCGCCAGGACGAGCTCCACCACGGCGTCCGCGGCACCCGGCCGAGCGAGCGATCGCGCCGCCGCCGCCATCGAGTCGTGGAGCGCGGGGTCGTCGAGGATTGCTGCCGCCGCGAGCAGAGCTTCCGCGTCGAAGGCTTCGTCCTCCACCAGCCGCGCACCGCCGACCCGCGCCAGCTCCTCGGCGTTGCGGCGCTGATGCCCCGCGGCGTGGGGATACGGGACCACCACCATGGGAAGCCCGAACGCGGCCACTTCCGAGAGCGTCGACGAGCCCGCGCGGCCGACCACCAGGTCCGCCGCCGCGAGGGCCTCGGTCATCTCGTCGCCCAGGAACCGCTCCGGCCGATAGCGGTGGCGGAGGTCGTCCGGCAGGAGGTCGCGATGGTGAATCGCCTCGTCGTAGCCGTCGTCGCCGGTGACGTGCAGCACGGACACCTTCTCGACCAGTCGTGGCAGCGCCTCGGCCACGGCGGAGTTGAACCGTCTCACGGACTGGGAGCCGCCGAAGACCAGGACGAGCTTCTCGTCGGCCGCCACGCCGAGGGCCGCACGCGCCTCGGCCCTCCCGATCTGACGCGGATCGCGGATCGGCGTTCCCGTCACGAAGCAGGGCCGCAGCCCGTGCATGGTCTTGCAGGTGCTCTCGTAGGTCACCGCCAGGCAGCCGGCCAGCCGGGCGGTCACTCGGACGCTTCTGCCCGGGACCACGTTGCCGTCCCACATGACCACCGGTATGCGCAGCGCGGAAGCGGCCAGAAGCGCGGGCAGGGAAACGTAGCCGCCGGTCGTGAAGATCGCGTCCGGGCGCCGCCAGGCGAGCATCGCCAGCGCCTGCGGGACCGAGAGCGACAACCGGATCGGATCGAGGATCACGTGGACGTCCATGTCGACGGATCGCAAAGACCGAAGCATCAGGCGCCGGAACGGAATGCCCGTGTCCGGAACGACCTGCGCTTCGAGGCCGCGGTGGCCGCCGATCCAGGCGATTTCGACGCCGGGCGACTTAGCCCGAAGCGACCGAGCCACGGCGAGAGCCGGGTATATATGTCCCCCCGTACCCCCGCCCACTATCAGCACCCGCACTGACCCAACCTCGTTCAACGGACTCACGCGAGACGGAAAGCAGCACGCCCACGGCCGCCAGGCTCACGGTGAGCGAGGAGCCGCCGGCTGAGACGAATGGCAGCGTGATGCCCGTGACCGGGACCACGGCAACGACGACGCCGATGTTGATCAACGCCTGGAAGCATATCCAAGCGGTTATGCCGGCGGCCATGAGCGCTCCGAACGTGTCGGGCGCGCGGACGGCGGTCCGGATCCCGCCGTAGGCGAATGCCAGGAAGAGCGCGATCACGACGATGCCGCCGACGAGGCCGAGCTGCTGGGCGATGACCGAGAAGATGAAGTCGTTGACGTCCTGCGGCACGAAGACCTTGTCGTTGCCGAGGCCGGTCCCGAACAGGCCTCCGGCGGTGATCGCCTCAAGGCTCCGAACGGTCTGATAGCAGGCTCCCTGGGCGTCGGTCCAGGGATCGACGAAGCAGCGGATGCGCTCGAGGGGGTAGTGGCCGATGTCGAGCATGACGAAAAGCCCGCCGGCCGCGCCCGTGATCGCGATCAGCGCGGCGTGCCAGATGCGGGCTCCGGCGCTGAAGTAGAGGGTGAAGCCGATCAGGACGATCACGGCCGTGGTGCCCAGGTCCGGCTCCCGGACCACCAGGAGCAGGAACGGGATCATGATCACCCAGTAAGGGATTGCGCCCTCGAAGAAGCTCTTGATGGCCGGGCCCCGATTGGCCAGCCAGTGCGAGAGGTAGATGACGAGGGCGAGCTTGGCCACCTCGGCCGGCGAGATGTCCGGGACGATGCGACCCAGAGAACCCGGGAGTATGGCGGCCAGGTGGAGCCACCGGGACGAGCCGTTGACCGAGACGCTGAGCTCCCTGAGCTTGCCCGGCATCGGGATCAGGACCACGACGAGAAGGACGAATGCCACGACCATCAGCCCGACGCTGAAGACGCGCAGGTACCGGTAGTCCAGGCGAGCGAAGAAGAGCATGGCCACGAAGCCCATCAGACCGGCCATGACCTGCGGCGCGACGAGCGCGAAGGTGTCCTGGTTGTTGGCGTAGGCGGGGATCGCGGACGCCGAGTAGACCATGAGGATCCCGATCGCGAACAGGGCGATGACGGTCACCAGGATCAGGTAGTCCGGCTCGTGCGCGTCGCGACGCCACGAAGCCGGATGATCGAGGACCGCGGACTGGCGGCTGCTCACGGCGCTGGGGCGACTCGGGCCGGTGTCGTGCCTGACCTTCTCACGGCGCACCTGCCCGTCCCGATCGCCATCGCGGTCGCGGCGTCCCAGGCGCCCCAGGTTTCCGCCGAACCGGGCGGCGTTGCGGCCGAACGAGTAGTCGTTGCGGCGGCGGCCGATCATCGGGACGCTCCCCTGGCCCGCCGCCGCTCAGCCAGGGCCGCGACCGCGGCGCGGAAGGCCCGACCACGAGCCGCGTAGTCCACGAACATGTCGAAGCTCGCGGCGGCGGGGCTCATCAGCACCGTCGCGGGCCCGGTCACCGGCGGTACGCCCGGCAGGGGCCTGGCCGTGAGGAGTTCCCGGGCAATCTCGTCGGCCCGATCCACGGCTTCCTCGAGGCTCGCCGCACTCTCCACCCGCTTCATGCCGCTCGCCCGGAACAGCTCGCCGATAGCCGGCCCGGATTCTCCGATCAGGACCGCGGCGTCGGCGCGTGCGGCGGCCACCGACCCGAGGCCGGAGAGGTTCACGCCCTTGTCCCGGCCGCCGGCGATGAGCACGAGCGGCCGCGGGAAGGCCCGCAGCCCGGCGATGACGGCGTCCGGCTGGGTGCCCTGGGAGTCGTTGATGAAGCGGACGCCGTCGACGAGGGCGACATGCTCGAGCCGATGCTCGACGCCCGTGAAGGCGGCCGCGGCCTGGCGGATGGCTTCCGGGGCAACGCCGAACAGAAGTGCCGACGAGATCGCCGCCATGGCGTTCGAGAGGTTGTGCTCGCCCGGTATCCGCAGCTCGGCAACGGGCATGATCCGTCCGCCGGCGCCCGTGTGGACGCCGCTGCCGCCGGCGGCGGGGAGTCTCCCTATCGCCGAGGCGACGATCCAGCCCTCTTTCACACCCACGCCTGGCGGAACGGGCAGGCCACGGCGGTACGTCACGATGGGGGCACTTGTGGTTGGCCTGTAGTCGCGGACAACCGGATCGTCGGCGTTGAGCACGAGGGCGCCGGCCGGATCGACCAGTTCGGCCAGCCTGCGCTTCACCCGCCGGTACGCCTCGAGCGAGCCGTGCCGGTCGAGATGATCGGCCGTCACGTTGGTATAGACGGCGACGGTGGTCCCGTGGGACAGCGTGGGGAGCTGCAGCTCGGATAGCTCGATGACGACGCGATGCTCCGGCGTGAGCTCGGGCAGCCGCTCCACGAGCGGGATGCCGATGTTGCCGCCCAGGATGGCGGGGTGGGCCGTGTCGGCGGCGAGGAGATCGGCGGCCAGCGAGGACGTGGTGGTCTTGCCCTTCGTGCCCGTGACCCCGATCGTCGGGCAGGGGCACATCCGCAGGACCAGATCCGTCTCGCTCACCAGGGCGGGCCAGCGGAGCGGATCGGCCGCGTGGGCATCGACGACGGCCCGCAGAGCCGCCCTGAGCCGTGGCTCGGCCGTAGGGAAGTCCGGGTTGATGCTCGGAGAGGTGGCGATGAGGTCGGCGTCGGCCCAGGCGCTCGAGGGATCGACGTCCGGTCCGAGGCGCAGGGCAATCGGCCGCCCACCGAGCTGTTCGATCGACTGCGCGAGGTCGGCTTCGGTCCGGCCGTCGTATACGGTCACGCTGGCGCCGGCGTCGGCGAAGAAGCGGGCCAGGGCAACGCCGCTGCGGGCCAGGCCCAGCACGGTGACGGCGCGGCCCTTGAGAATCCCCCACCGCACGCCTTCGGCGGTGAGGACGTCCAGGTCGACGACGCCGCGGACGCTCATCGGGCTACTTGGGGATCGAGGCGACGAAGAGCGTCACCCCGAGCATGCCGGCCAGCCCCGAGACGATCCAGAACCGCATGGTGATCTTCTCCTCGTCCCAGCCACCCAGCTCGAAATGGTGGTGGAGCGGCGCCATCCGGAAGACCCGCTTGTGCCGGAGCTTGTAGCTGCCGACCTGGATGACGTCCGAGGCCACCTCGAGAACGAAGATGATCCCGATGAGCGGCAGGATGAGCACCTGGCCGGCGATCAGGGCCACGACCGCCAGCATTCCGCCCAGCGACAGCGATCCGGAATCTCCCATGAACACCTGGGCCGGGTGGACGTTGAACCACAGGAAACCCAGGATCGCCCCGATCGTGATGGCGTTCACCAGCGCCAGGTTCTCCTGGAAGGGCGTGTTCATCAGGGAGATGATCATGTAGCTGATGAAGGCGAAGATCAGCGTCCCGCCGGCGAGCCCGTCGAGGCCGTCGGTCAGGTTCACCCCGTTGCTCGCGCCAACGATCGCCACGACCGCGACGGCGATGAAGAGCAGCGAGCCGATCTCGACGTTCCGATCGATCAGCGGCAGCCACAGGGTGTTGGTGATCTCGCGGTCGCCGATGAACGGTATCCGGAGGCCGTTGAAGCCGAAGTGGTTCTGGATGTAGACGGCCACCACGACGGCCACGATCAGCTGCCACAGGATCTTCTGCCGGCCGCGAATCCCGATGCCGGTTCTGGCGTTGAGGTAGTCGTCGACCGCGCCGAGGGCGCCGACCACGGCGAGCACAAGGAGCGGCGAGTAGGTAGAGGCGTCGAGCGCTCCGAAGAGCACGGATATGCCGAGGATGACGCCGACGATCAGGACGCCGCCCATGGTCGGCGTGCCTTGCTTGACCAGGTGCGTATCCGGCCCTTCCTCGCGGATCTGCTTGCCCATCCCCAGCCAGCGGAGGAGCCGCAGGAACGGCGGCATCAGGATGACCATGCAGGCGAAGGCGAGCAGAAGTCCCTGGATGAACTCGACTCCGTGTTCCTTCACCGGACCTCCTCGCCGTGACCGGGCGACGAACCCGCCGCCCTCCACCCGGCGCCGAAGCCCTCCCGGCCCAACTCCATCTTCTCGATGCGTTCGACGATCCACTCGAGGGCGACGCCCCGGGACGCCTTGACCAGGACCGCGTCACCGGGACGCAGCATCTGCCGCAAGAGGTCCAGGGCCGACTCTCGATCGGGCACGAGACTGACCCGATCGCCCATCGCCGCCGCTCCCGAGGCGATCGAAGACGCTTCGGAGCCGACGACCACGAGCCGATCGACCAGCGTTGCGGCCACCTCTCCCACCCGGAGATGGCCCTGCTCATGGGCCTCGCCGAGCTCTCGCATCTCGCCCAGCACGGCGACGTGACGGCCGGGCAGCGATGCCAGCAGCTCCAGCGCGGCGAGCATGGAGGCAGGCGAGGCATTGTACGTGTCGTCGAGGATCGTCAGCTCGCCGTTTCGTACCAGCTGATCGCGATGATCTGCGTGCCAGCCACTTGCCAGGGCCTGCGCCAGCTCGTCGAGGGTCAGGCCGGCGGCGCGGCCGCCGGCCGCCGCCGCCAGCCCGTTGTGGACGCCGTGACGGCCGAGCGCGGGCGTGGCGATCTCCGCGTTCCCGGCTGGCGTGAGCAGCGTGAAGCGCATCCCGTCCGATCCGGCGGAGACGACTTCCCCGGCGGAAACGTCGGCCGCGGGGGAGAAACCGTAGGTCATCGTCCGAGCGGATGTCCGGCTCCGCATCCGCAGCACTCGTTCGTCGTCGGCGTTTAGCACCGCCACCCCGTCCACCGGCAGCGCCTCGATCAGCTCGCCCTTGGCCCGTTCGACCGCGTCCACGGTGCCGATCCGGGAAAGGTGCACCCCGAGCACGGCGGTCACGACCCCGATTCGCGGCCGGGCGATGCGCGCCAGGGCGGAGATCTCACCGCCCACGTACATGCCCATCTCCAGCACGGCGGCCTCGTGCTCGGGCCCCATCCGCAGGACCGTCAGCGGCAGGCCGATCTCGTTGTTGGCGTTGCCTTCGCTCTTGAGCGTCCGGTATCTGGTCGAAAGGACCGTCGCGGCGGCCTCCTTGGTGGAGGTCTTGGCGATGCTGCCGGTGATGCCCACGACGAGCGGCGAGAAGCGCCGGCGCCACACCGCCGCGACGGCGTGCAGGCCCGCCAGCGTATCGGGGACCGCGACGATTCCGACGTCGCCGGCGGCCTCCACGCCCGGGTCTGCCCCTTCGCGGACGAGCAGGCAGGCCGCACCGGCCGCCACGGCCGCTCCGAGGAACCGGTGGCCGTCCGTGCGCTCGCCGGGAAGCGCGACGAACAGATTGCCGGGCTGGACGATCCGGGAATCGACCGCCGCTCCTCGAATGTCGCGTGAGGAGCCGCGGATCAGGCGCCCCCCTGTGGCTTCTGCGATCTCGGCGCAGGACAGGGCGAGCGGCCCCGTCCCGGGCCGGGGCTCCGGCTGACGGGTGTCGGTCACCCGTTCAGTGTCGCACAGCCACGCGACCAAGGTGGCTCCTTCATCAGCCGAGGGACGGAGTTCTGCCCCTGCCCGGCGCCTTGGGGCCGTTGGGGTTCGGGGGGATGCCCAGGCTGTTCACCGCGTCGGTGGCTACTCGCCGGAAGAACGCCGTGGACTGGACGGGCATGTCCAGAACGCCCTGCGCGATCCTCGTCGGAGTGCCTCGGTAGATCACCACGCCGACGGTGAGGTCCGGCCCGTTGTCCCCGATCCAGCCGTAGAAGCTGTAGTTGTAGATGTCCTGCATCCAGTCGTTCTTCGTCGAATCCCAGATCTGGGCCGTGCCGGTCTTGCCGCCCACGAAGTAGCCCGGGACGTAGGTCGCCTGGGCGTATGAAGGAACCGTCGTGACGACATGCTCCATCAGGCCGGTCAGCTGGGAGGCCAGGCTCGACGAGACTACGGCCTTTGGCGCGCTGGCCGCGGTCGGCTTGGGTCCGCTGTTGCCGTAGTCGAGATCGGCGACGTGGGGCGTGACAGACATCCCGCCGTTAACCATTTCGGAGTACGCCTTCATGATCTGGATCGGTGGGACCGCGACGCCCTGCCCGAATGACCGGTTTGCCAGGTCGATCTGGGCCCACGGAGTCAGTGGATTGGAGGGATCGGGCACGGTCCCGACCGCCTCGCCCGCCAGGTCGATCCCGGTCTTCTGGCCGATCCCGTAGGTCTGCCAGGTCTGGTACAGCACCTTGGATGCCGCCGTGGTGGTGTTGCCCAGCCTGAAGGCGGCCCGCGACACGCCGACGTTTCTGGAATACGCGACGATGTCCGCGAAGCTCATCATGCCCCTGGCTCTCCGGTCGGCGTCGGCGACCTCCTGATTCCCCGGCAGCTTGAGCACGCCCGAGTCGTTGAGCCTGGTGGTCAGCAGCGTCGTCCTGGTCTGGAGAGCGGCCGAGGCGGTGAAGAGCTTGAAGACGGAGCCCGGCTCGTACTGGGAGCTGATGACCGGATCGATGAAGAGCCCCGGATCCTGGTTCGCCACCTGCTGGTAGACGTTGGCGTCGTAGGAGGGGTAGCTGGCTTCCGCGAGCAGGGCGCCACTCTTGGGGTCCATCACCACGGCGGACACGGCCTGGGCGCGGTCGGCGAGCCAGGTGGCGAAGACCTCCTGTTCCACCTGGAGCTGGAGGCCGGCGTCGATCGTGGTCCGGATGTCCTGTCCGGGCAGGCCCGGATCCACGACGGTCCAGCCCACCGGACCCGGCTTGTTGGGGTCCACTTTGACGGTCTCGGGACGCCCGGCGAGCATCGAGTCGTACTTCTGCTCGAGCCCGTACTGCCCTACTCCGGACGCGTTCACGAAGCCGAGCAGCTGAGCCGCGAGCGACGTACGGGGCGCGCCGCCCGCCTGCGGGTAGACGCGAACCGGCGTTGCCTCCAGGGTAATCGCGCTGAGCTGGCCCAGGTTCTGCTGGGTGTAGAGATCCTGAGCTGTCTGGGCGTCCACGTTCGTCGCCAGCAGGACGTAGTAGCCCGTTTCCTGCAGGGTCTTGCGTAGAGTGGCCGCGTCGTCGCCGCTGAGGTCCAGGAAGTCGACCAGGAGATCGCCGTAGCGCTGGCGTTCGGCCGCGTCGAGATCGTGCAGATTGCCGATCAGGCGGTAGCGGTTGACGGTCTCGGCGAGCACGATCTTCCCGGTCCGGTCGTAGATGGTGCCGCGCTTGGCCGGGATCGTGATCTGGCCCTGGGTGTCCTGGCTGACCAGCGCGGATATCTCGTCGTGCCGGTTCACCTGCCAGTAGACGAGTCGAAAGCCCAGTCCGCCCGCGAGCAGCGTGACCACGAGGAAGATCAGCAGCAGCCGGGCCTTCGAATCGGTCCTGTCGGTCATCGGAGATCGGGCCCCGTCACCGGGCCGGGATGACGATCGGAGCCGGCAGCTGGGTCAGGCCCTGTTCGATGGCCTGACGGCGAATGGCGGACTCGCGGTCGAGCCGGCCGATGTCGGATAGATCCTGCTGCCGCTGGGCCTGCAGGCGCGAGTAGTCGCCGTTGAGCTGGCTGACGTCGAACGCGGACGTCGAGACTCGGATGGTCTGCACCAGCGAGAAGAAGCTGAGCATGAACGCCACGACGATCACGCCGATGGCCATGGCGAAGAAGCGCGGCCTGCGGCGGGCGCGCAGGATCACGCCGGGCCGGCGGCGGGCGAGCGCCGGCGCCTGGGGGCGGAGGAGGGAGGTCTCCAGGCGCCGGCGCGGTTGGAGAATCGAGCGAGGGCGCGCGCCCTCATAGACGGCCATCAGCCAACGCCTCCCCAACCCAGGCCGCCGGGCCGCAGGGCGGAGAAGCCGCCCCGAACGAGAAGCTGATCCTGGTAGCCGCCGTTGAGGCCGAGGAGGTCGGCTTCTTCGGCCCAGACGACAACGTCGGCCATCCGATCGATGCGCTCATGAAGCTCGTGCTGCCGGCGACCGTAGGTCCGGCGACGGCTGGCCGTGTGGCGCTTGCTCACCGCCTTCTCCTTTCGCGCTATGCGGCAACGAGCTCGGCGCCCCGAAGTCGGGCGCTGCGCGAGCGTGGATTGGCGTCGATCTCTCCGGGGCTCGGCGTCTGCGACTTGCCGAGCGAGCGCATCCGCGGCTGGCGTCCGCAGACGCAAACCGGGATCTCCGGCGGGCAGACGCAGCCGCGCTGCTCCCGGGCGATGAAGCGTTTGACTATCCGGTCCTCGAGGGAGTGGTAACTCAGGACCACGAGCCGGCCGCCCGGCCGCAGGAGGTCCAGCGAGGCCGCCAGGCCTGCCTCGAGGGCTCCCAGCTCGTCGTTCACCGCGATCCGGAGGGCCTGGAACACCCGAGTCGCCGGATGCGTGCGGCGTCGCTTCGGTGCCGGCACCGAGCGCGCCACGAGGGCCGCAAGCTCTTCGGCCGTGGCCACCGGCGCCTTCGCGCGAGCTTCGACGATGTTCCGGGCGATGCGGCCCGAGAACGGCTCTTCGCCGTACTTGCCGAAGAGCGCGGTCAGCTCGTCGGCGCTCATCGTCGCGAGCAGATCGGCCGCCGGACGTCCCCTCGAGGTGTCGAATCGCATGTCGAGCCGGCCCCCGGCCCGGAAGCCGAAGCCCCGCTCCACGTCAGCGAGCTGGTAGCTCGAAAGGCCCAGGTCCATGAACAGGCCGTCCACCTGGCCGAAACCGGCCTCGGGCGCCACCTCGGCGACCTGCCCGAAGTTCGCCTGCCGGAGGACCGCCCGCGCCCCGAAACGGGCCAGCCGCCGGGAGCTGCGCTCGATCGCCGCGGGGTCCGCGTCGAGCCCGAGCAGCCGGCCGTCCGGAGACGAAGCGTCGAGGATCTTCTCGGCGTGGCCGGCTCCCCCAAGGGTGGCGTCGATGTGGAGGCTGCCAGGACGTGGTGCGAGAGTCGCCATGACCTCGTCCACCATCACCGGCAGGTGCCCTGCCCCCAGTTCGGCGCCCCCCTCGGAAGAGCCGGACGCGTTCACGTCGGCTGCGCGGGGATTCTCGCGGCGCGGATTCCTCTTCATGTCAGATGCCCAGCCCGGACATCTGGGCAGCGAGCTGGTCGGCCGAGCCGACGCCCTTCTGCACGTCTTCCCAGCGGCCCGGGTTCCAGATCTCGATGTGGTCGTGAGCGCCCACGACGAAGGCTTCCGTGGCCAGGCCCGCCCACTCGCGGATCGCGGGCGGCAGCACGACACGGCCCTGGGCGTCGCTCTCGACGTCGAAGGCGCTCGAGAACAGGAAGCGCGAGAAGGACCGAGCCCTCTCGTCGGCAAGCGGCAGGGCGGCCACTCGGGCCGCCAGCTGCTCGAAGCCGTCACGGGTGAAGATGGCCGCGCAGCCGTCGACCCACTTGGTGACGACCGCGCCTTCGTCGAGCTGTGCGCGAAAGCGGGCCGGGATGGCAACCCTGCCCTTTGCGTCCACGGTGTGCGTGTAGCCGCCCCGGAACATATGCCTGCCGCTTCCCGCTAGCTGTGTCTTGCTCGACCGCTGTTGCTCGCTAACTGCCTCGTTTCACCACTGGGAGGGCGGGTTTCCTGCCGTTGACCGTCGCCGGCTGTGGCGGATCACCACCGCCCCCCACTTGGTGCCACTTCATGGATCATACACCCACTACGGTGACCGTCAATGGGTTTGGGACCGCCGCGGAACAGGGATTCCGCCCTTGCCGGGGCGTCAGAATTGGGATCGCGGGCTCAGCGGCGACGGGCCGGCGGCGAGCGGCGACAGCCGGTGGCGAACGTCCGGAAAGGCGGAGGCAGACATGCGAATCCTGGCCATCGAGAGAGACGTGCCGGGCGCGAGGACCGACCAGTACACGCCCGAGCTCGGCAAGGCCGAGGCGCGGCGCGTCTGGGAGCTGCACCAGGACGGAACCATCCGGGAGCTCTACTTCCGGGCCGACCAGACGTCAGCCGTCCTCGCCCTCGAATGCCCGAACGTCGAGGCGGCGCAGGCGGTTCTGGACACGCTCCCGCTCGTGCAGGCGGGCCTGATCCGTTTCGAGATACTGCCGCTGCGCGCCTACCCGGGCTTCGCGCGGCTGTTCGCTCCTAGCGAGCGACCGTGACGCAGGGCAGAACCGTCTCGGGACCGGGAATGTAGCGAGAGACCCAGTCGGACAGCTTGCAGTTGAGGTCCTCGGCGACGCGCGGGGTCGCACCTTCGCGCTCGAAAGCCAGCCGGAAGTCGGCCACGATGCGGATCAGCTCGGACCTCGCCACGCCGGTCCAGCGCAAAGCCGGGCAGATGCCCTTGAGGTGGCAATCCTCCTCCGCCGAGAAGTGCCGGACCGAGTAGTCGCCGAAATCCTTGAGCGCCTTCTCCACCGCGGCGCGATCCTGGCCGCCGACTATCGCGTCGAGGAGGACGTCCGCCCGCTCGACCAGCGCTTTCCGCTGCGCGTCGAGCACGCGAGCGCCGGTCTCCATGCTTGCCTGCCAGCCAATCGCCATGCTCGGGTTCCTCTCGACTCTCGGTTCGGATCCGCGCCTGCACCGTTCACGAACTGCCAGGCTGTCGGTGTCTCTCTATCTCGCCCGATTCGGGCGTCGCGAGCCAGTGCCATTCCGCCCGCCAATCATGACCGGCTTGCTCCGACATACCCCGCCCGGAGGAGTAGGTTCGCTCCCGTACTCGACGGCCCGAGGGTCCGCGTCGGTGCCCGCCGGGTCCGCGGGAAGCCTGTGGTGGCGGCCGGCTTCAGGCGGCCCAGCGAGCGCCCGAGTCCTGTTCGGGCATGGGCTCTTCTTCCGTGTAACGAGACGCTGCCCGCTTTGCCATCCGGAATCTCGCCGCCAGGGCCTCCAGATCCTCCGCCATGGACGTGAGGGCCGTGGCCGACGCGATCACTTCCTCCGCCTGCGCCGAGAGCTGCTCGGTGGCGGCAGAGACCTCTTCCGCCGAGGCAGAGTTCTCCTGGCTGATCGCGGCGATCGAGTCGACGGAATCGGTGACCCTCTCGGCGCTCTCGGTCATGGATTCGGCCGCACCGTTGGTCTGCTGGGCGATCGTCGCGATGGCGTCGGACGCGGACACGAGACCGGAGCTGGCTGACTGCATCTCGTCCATGGACTTGACGATCCGCGCGGCCGCCGCATTGGACGACTCCACGGCCGAAGCGATCTCGTCGAGAGCCGCCCCGGACCGCCCCGCCAGGTCCGCGCCGACCTCGACTTCCCGAGCCCCGATCTGCATCGCCTTGACGGCCTCCTCGGTGCCCTTCTGGACTTCGGTGATGAGCGCGGCGATCTCCTTGGTGGCACGTGAAGAACGCTCGGCGAGCTTGCGAACTTCGTCGGCTACGACGGCGAAGCCCTTGCCCTGCTCGCCTGCTCGGGCGGCCTCGATCGCTGCATTTAGCGCCAGGAGATTCGTCTGTTCGGCGATGTCGTCGATCGTCTCGACGATGGCCCCGATCTGCTCGCCCTTGGCTCCGAGCTCGGTCACCTTGACCGCGGCGCCTTCGACGGCTTCCTTGATGCGGGCCATGCCTTCCACGGTCTGGCGAACGGTCGCGGCGCCGTTGGTGGCGGCCTCGCTGGCGGCTGAGCCCAGGCTGTGCACGTCCGCGGAGGCCCGCGAGGCGGACCTGATCGATCTGGTCATCCGATCGACCGCGGCGGACTGGGCCTCGACGGTGTTGGCGGTTTCGGCGGCGCCGCCTCGGACCTGCTCGATCACGTTCCTGAGGCTGCCCACCGCGTGCGAGGTGTCGCCGGCCGCTCTCGCCTGGTCCGCCGCGCCCGCCGCGACCTGGGCGATGGTTCGGGCGATCTGGGACGATCCCTCGCCCGATTGCAGAGCTGCCTGGGTGAGCTCGGAGGAGGTCCGCGAGACCGAGGCGGCCGCATCGTGGACTTCGGCGAGGGCGGCCGCGAGATTAGCGCGGGCTCGCTCGTAGTTCTCGGTGGTCTCCTGGAGCCTGGCCATCATGTCGTTTGCGGCGTCGGTCATCTGCCCGACCTCGTCGTGGCCGGCGCTCGGAATCGGCAGGGCCGACTGCTCGAGGCGCACGGTCAGATCGTTCGACGCAAGAGCCTCCAGACCGGAGGCCAGGCCGGCGATTGCGTCGTCGGCCATGGCAAGGAGTGCGGTTCGGACGTTGCCGATACCCGTGGCAAGTCGGGTGGCAATGAGATGTGCGAGGGCGAATCCCAGCACGACCGCCAGGAAGCAGCCGCCGATCGCCACCAGCGGCAGGATGCCCATCAGCGAATCGGCGTTTGCGGCGGCGGCGCTCGTTGCCCTATCCAGCGACAGGGAAAGATCGTCGATGGCGGCATTGAGAGCGTCGTAGTCCTTGGAGATCTGTCCGAGCTGGAGGGCCTGAAGCTCCGCGAGCGGATCGCCCGTCTGGACGTTCCTGGAGGACGCCAGGTACGCCTGCCAGGCGGTCTTTGACGCGGCCACCCTGGCGGCGGTGTCCGCGGGCAGATCGAGAGAGGTAAGGCTCGCGAACGCAGCGTTGACCTCGCCCAGGTGTGCGGCCATCGAGTCACTCGCCGCGGTACGCGTCGACGAACTGCTGCTCGTCACGTAGTTGATCTGGTCGCGGTTGTACTCGGCCGCTGCCAGGTGGAGGTTGCCCACCGAAGTCGTCGCGGGCAGGTAGGTCCGGTTCACCTTCTCGGTATCGCCGCGGGCGGCGCTCGAGAAGAGGACCACGACCACGGCGGCGGCCACCATGGTCGCGAAGGCGAGGCCGAAGACCGCCATGAGCTTGGCCCGGAGGGAGAGGCGCATCGCAACCACCTTCCGCGACAGCGAGCTTCACTTCCGCGATCGGGGCAGGCACAACGCCCCGGCGCAGGTACTGCCGGGCGAACGGGTCGAGAGTTCAGCGCGCGATACGCCGTCCGGAGTACCCGGTCGAGGTGTCGGCCGATTCCGGGCAGGGCTGAAGCCTAGGCGCAATCCCCTACGCGACGGCTGGGAACCAGGCTCGAAACGTCTTGCGGCCTCGGCGCCGCTCGAGGGGCCGGCGGCTCACCGACGGGCGACGATCATTTCGTCGGGGGCGGGATCTTGAGCTGCTGGCCGGGCTTGACTCCCTGGGCGGCCCAGGGGTTCAGCTCATAGATGGCGTTGACGCTGACGCCGAAGAAGCGAGCGATGCCCGCGACGTCGTCGTTTACCGACGAGCCGTTCTGAGCGGCCGATCGAACCGTGTACAGGTAGCAGCTCGGCTGATCCGTGCACGGCGTCAGAAGGTTCATTCGAGAGGCGGTGGCGCCCGGGGGCCACGTCGCCGATGGAAGGGGCGCCGGCGTGGCGGCTGGCGTCGGGGTCGCCGTCGGTGCGGGCGTCGGCTTGGGTGTCGCGGTGGGAGCCGGCGTACCGCTCGGAACGGGCGTCACGACAGGGGTGGGGGTGGCGGTCGCGTCGGCCGAAGCCGAAGGTGACACGGCGGCGATGACTGGTGTCGTCGGCGTTGGATTCGCTTTCCCCCCGCCGAACAGCCCCAGGCCGTTGGTGATGAGCACGGTCACGCTCAGGACCACGGTGGCGATCACGACGACGGTCATGAGCGGGAAGCGCGCCTTCGCCTCCGCGTTCTCCGGTTGAGCCTCGGCCTCCGAAGCGAGGAGCGTGCCTCGAACGTAACGCGGGCAGCTGACGTGCACCCGCTGAAGGCAGACGAGCTCCTGCTGCCTAAGCGAAAGGGGCAGCGGATCGCCGAAGGCGGCGCAGCGATGGGCGGGCACGGCGCCTGCCTGGGCTTCGGTCAGGCGGCCGTCAGGGCCGACCGTCCGGAGGAAATGGCAGCGCAGCGGCACGCCGCTGTTCTGGGCCGGCTCGGACCAGGGACGGAAACGCGGCGACAGGTCGATCGTGTCCGGCCCATCGTCCGATCCCGCCGGCGCGGAATCCGGGCGCTCGGGCGCGCTGCCACCGATCAGGCCTTCGTCGCCGAAGCTCTGCGCCAGGCGAGCCCGGCCGAGCCTCATCTGCTGTTCGTCGGGCGGAATCTGCGCCCCTTGCGTGTCCTGCCCGGTCCCCTGGCTGTCTGGGTCCACCGACCTCTCCTGCCCCGATCTCCATGCCCGGTGTCGGTCGGGCGTTGACGCGGCGCAGTCTAGTACCTTTCGATGCTTGCCGTCCCGCCGTACGGAATGCTAGTTTTTCGCCCCTCGGAGGTCCCGGACTTTTTATGGCACTCACGCAGCTCGCCACGCCGCTCGAGCCCATCTCGCTCGCCGCGTCCGCGCCTGCTATTCGACGGTGCACATTCCGGCGCCTCGGCCGCATTTCCGACCACCCGCAGGGCGGATACGAGGTCAGTTGCCTCTATCCGAACCGCCGCCTCGCCCTGCCGATCGGCGACCAGGAGACGAGCCTGGCGGTCTGCGCCAGCTGCGCGGCCACGCAAATCTTCCGCCCCGACGAGGACTGACCCTCTCCTCGGCCCTCGGCCCTCGCCCTCTCTCGCCCTTCGCCCTCTCTCGCCGCAACCTGAGCCGGAGTGGCCCGGAGCCGGAGCCAGGCGCGTCCGGCGAGCGCAGCGAGGTGAGCGCCGGGCGCAGGCTGCGAGCCGATCCGGCGCCTCTGCGGGCTGCCCGCAGGGTCCAGGCTGCGGGCCGATCCGGCGACTGACCGGAGTGGCCCAACGGTAATGTGGCGAGTCGGCCTGTAAGCCGAGTTCTGTACCGCGACCGAAGCCGCGGTGACGATCATCCATCTGAGGTCGCCGGTTGCCCGACGACTCTAGCGGCCGACCCGAGGACTGGGCAGCGCGACCTCTTCCGTCGAACGCCGGGTTGCCCCGGCACTCGACCGCGTCCTCCTATTTGGCCTTGCTCCGAGCAGAGTTTGCCGCGTTTCACTCTCGCACCGGCCGAAGCCGGCGCGAGCTACGTCTCTGTGGCACTGGTCCTCGCCTCACGGCGGACGGGCGTTACCCGCTACCCTGCGCTGAGGAGCTCGGACTTTCCTCGGGTTCCCCGCTGGTCGCTCCGAGGAGCTGCCACCGGGAACACGCGATCGTCCAGCCGACTCGCCCGTGGATTCTAGTGGAAGGCGGCAGTCAGACATAGTGAGTCCCACCACCAGCGGCGGCCCGTCGGTCCGGCGCGCCGTCCGGGCCGACGCCCGTCGCATCGCCGAGATCAACGTGGCCGCCTGGCAGGCCGCCTACGACGGTCAGATGCCGGCCGACTTCCTGCGATCGCTCGGCGTCGAAGCACGCGAGATCGCCTGGCGGTCGATGCTCGAGAGCGACGTGGACGACCGGGCGCCGGCCTGGGTCGCAGTCGCCGGGAACGAGGTGATCGGATACCTGGCCAGCGGCCCGGCTCGCAACGAAGCGGTGAGCACGTCTGACGCCGAGGTCTACGCCATCTACGTCCACCCTCAGAACTGGAGATCCGGAGCCGGGCGTCGCCTGATGGCCACCGCCATCGACGAATGGACCGCCCGAGGCGCGGCAAGCCTGATCCTGTGGGTGCTCGAGGCGAACGCAGCCGCGCGTTCGTTCTACGAG
>DAHXON010000064.1:19409-19778 GCA_027364875.1 Chloroflexota bacterium | reverse complement strand
CGGGGGGTGATAGCCGTCCCGAAGCGGCTCGGCGTCTCGCTCAAGCCGAGCGTCAAGAGCTTCGTCCTGCTGTCCAGCAAGGCCCAGATCTCCCGACCACCCGGCAAGCAACCCGCCGGCCACGACTCCGTGATCAAGATCGATCAGCTCGCCACGACGATCGAAGTGCAGACCGACAAGATGGGCGTTCTCGAGACGCTGGGCCGACTGCCCAATCTGATCACCCCAACGACCCTCGGCGAGTTCGCTCTCGCGATGGCCGAAGCTCACGAGCCTCTCAGAGTTGATTGGGCGGCCCGGTTTGGACTCGGACCCGCGGACCGCACCTGCGCCGTCTGCGGTGCGGCAGTCAGTGGGAAGGTCGCGGGC
>DAHXON010000064.1:0-19399 GCA_027364875.1 Chloroflexota bacterium | reverse complement strand
CCGCGACAACGCGAGACGGTTCGGCAGTCGAATTCTCTGCTTCGACTGCCAGCGTGTTTCCAGTGGACAAGAACCCGCCTGATTTCTCGGCGACGGCCCGCACAAGCCCGCAGCGGGCCCCGCCACCCACCGACCAACGCCTACCGCTCGGCGATCGTGTGACCGCTCATGGGCTCGTCCGGCGGGCTCGAGATAGTGATTCGGCCTTCCGGAAAGACAGCCGCCAGTTCCAGCCGGCCACCCAGTGCTTCGACGAAACCGCGCAACGTGGACAGGTACAGATCGTTGCGACGCTCGATCTTGGACACGCTGGCCTGACTCGTCTGCAGAACCCGCGCCACGTCCACCTGCGTCAGCCCTCGACTGGCCCTGATCTCGGCCAGGGCCAACGCGTCGCCGATCGCGCTTCGATAGGCCTGTGCCTCAGGGCTGGAGTCGTCTCCGCTCCGGACTTCGCGCCAGGCCTTATGACCAGCCAAATCGATCACCCCTTTGGAAGCAAGCCTTCCTCGCGGAGGTCGGCCAGATAGTGGTCGTAGAGGTCGTCGGCCGTGGCGATGGCGGTTCGATACCAGGCGCTCCACTCGCTTCTCTTGTCGCCGCCGAGCACGAGAGCCGCCGTCCGGCGCGGATCGAACCGAAAGAGGATCCGAATCGTGCCGATGCGCAGTTCCTTGAGGCCATGGCGCGAACCCCTTACCGCATCGACCAGAGGACGGCCGAGACCGGGACCGCGCTCCTCCAATGTGTCCACAGCGGCATTGACGGCCTCACGATCCGGGTCATCCAGGCGCAGATACCAGGCCTCGAATTCAACCGTGACCACAACCGGCCACGCCATGGACCATAACCTCCCAGGCATATGCCGTCAAGGGCATATCTGGTCGGCATGTGGAAGCCGACCCCGACACTTGGGAGTCTCTCAGCCCCCGGTTCGGCGCCCTGCCCTTCGCCCACTCGGTCGGGGTCTAGAGTCAGGAACCGCTGGGCCCGCCGGCGACGGCTCGCAACGGCGCCCCGCAGCGGGCGCAGTAGACATCGCCATCGACTGCTGCCGCGCCACACTTGGTGCAGAAGGTAGCGCGCGAGATCGTCGCGGTGACTGTTCCCGCACCAATCCATCCCGCCGGACTGAGAGCTGGACGGGCGAGCATGAGGGCACGCGATCGAGCCCTCTCGTCCATCCGGCGCACGACAAGAAGGCCGAGCACGGCAGAGATGGCGAGGACCCCGGAGCCGAGCATCTCATCCGCGTAGAGGGTCTGCAGGGTCGAGTAGTCTGCAGAGGGATCGCTCGCGAGGGCGTTTGTCACCCGCACAATCAGGGTGCCACCGATGAAGCACAGCCACCAGCCGAGTGCGAGCTTGCCCTGGCCGTTGTGGTCTGGCGTCGCCAGGCGCTCCCAGGATTCACGCACGACCGTATACGGCATCCAGAGGAACGCGATCGGCACGAACCACCAGATGACCGCCCATTTGGGGCTATTAGAGGGCGTCCCGCCGCCAAGAGCCGCCACGTTCGCCACTGTCCGGTAGAGCCAGGCGATGAAGCAGACCGCGAGGGCTATGGCCACACATATGTAGAGGCCACCGGCGGAGTCGACGTTGTCGGCCCATGTCGCGACGTCGCGCGGCGACACGTAATCGCGGTTGGCGAGCGCGCGGGCGAAGGAATCGCCCTGTGCTGCAAGAGCGGCCTCGTAGGCGGTAACAGCCGCCGCGAGGCCGAATAGGACCTGGGTGCAATTCGAGCGCCATCGGGGTTCAACGTAGCCACCCGGCTGCCACTGGCCTTCCGCGTATCGAGACGACCCCGGAACGGAAATTGCAGTCACTGTCGACCCTCTAGCCGCGCCCGATCCCGCCGCAGGGTCGGGTCCCATCCGCGACATCTGAAGCGTGCCCCGGAGCGAGGGCCGTGTCTCGGCCACCGAAGTACCGGGACGTGCAATTCCCGTGACGGTCAGACGGACACGACCGAATCGCAGGTCTACCCGAGCGACCAGTCGATTGGCGGCATCCGCAGTTCTCTCAACTGCCGGTTCGCTCCGGTAAACGGCCTGCTTCCTATGAACGCGGGCGCATTGCCGCACGAAAGATCAGCCGAAAGCGGGGACGGGTGCGACGAGGGCAAGACGACGTGGTGCCGAGGGATGCCTCGGGCATTCTTGATCGCTGGCGCGCCCCACAGCAGAAAGGCGACTGACTCCGATTTTGCACTCGCCACGTCGATGATGGCTCTCGTGAACCTTAGCCAGCGGCTTGCGTGGCCGTTCGCCTTGCCATCGCCCACGGTCAGGGCGGTGTTGAGGAGCAGGACCCCGTGCCGCGCCCACGGCTCCAGTGAACCGGTCTCTGGACAGTCCAGCCCGGTATCCAGGTGCCACTCGCACACAATGTTGCGCAGTGACGGCGGCCACGTAGGCGCCCTCGTCGAGAAGGCCAGTCCGTGGGCCTGGCCGGCTTCGTGGTACGGGTCCTGGCCCAGGATGACTGCCCTTACTTCTGCCAGGCACGTGGCCCTGAGAGCTTCAAAGCGCTGTCCGACAGCTGGGTAGACCGGGCGACCGCCTTCGGACGTCACGTTGGCACGCCGCTCTGCCTCCTCGATCTCGTTCGGCGTGAGGTAGCTGGCAATGGCCGCTCGCCAATCCGCCGGGATCAGTTCGGACGCTCGGTCGACCGCGTTCACGCCGCCCACTCTTCTGAGAGAACCTCGGCCTGTTCCAGGACCGTGAGCGTGGCTTTCTCCTGCTTGTCAGGGGGGTAGCCGTGTTTGCGGAGGCAGCGCTTCACGAGGACGCGGAGGTGGGCGCGGACGTTCTCGCGGACGGTCCAGTCGATGGTGACGTTGGCTTTGACGGTGGTGACCAGCTCGCGGGCAATGCCGCGGAGGCACTCGTCGCCCAGGACGGCGACGGCGGAGTCATTGACACCCAACGCGTCGTAGAAGGCGAGTTCGTCCTCGCTCAACCCCAGCTCCTCGCCCCGAGCGTCGCGGGCGCGCAAGTCCTTGGCGAGGGCGATCAGCTCCTCGATGACCTGGGCGGTTTCGACGGCGCGGTTCTGGTACTTCCGCACGGCCTCGTCGAGCATCTTCTCGAACGAGCGCGACTCCACCACGTTCCGGCGGCCGCGTGACTTGATCTCGCCCTTGAGCAGCTTCGCGAGCAGCTCCACGGCCAGGTTGCGCTGCGGCATGTCGCGGACCTCCGCGAGGAAGTCGTCGGAGAGGATCGAGATGTCCGGCTTCTTGAGGCCGGCCGCGGCGAAGATGTCGACGATCTCGTCGGAGGCGACGGCGCGGGAGACGATCTGTCGGATGGCGTGATCCAGATCCTCCGCGGCATGCGGTCCGCGCTCGGTCCCTTTGATCAACACGGATCGAACGGCCTGGAAGAATGCGACGTCGTCGAGGATCGCCATCGCCTCGTCTGATGGCACGGCCAGGGCGAACGCCTTCGACAGCGATCCGACGGCGTCGAGCAGCCGCTGCTTTCCGTTCGGCAGCCCGTCGCGATCGCGCAGCCCCAGGATGTGCTCCTGCGCGCGTGGCAGCACGGACACCCGCTCGGCCGCGGAACCACTCGAGAACGCGGCCCACGAGAACCCATGGAAGAGCCCGCGGCAGACCTCGTACTCGCGCTGCATGGCGAAGATCGCCTCGCGCTGATCGTGCTCCACCTTGCCGCGACCGCCGCTCTCGGTGTACGCCGCGAGCGCCTTGCGCAGCTCGTCCGCCAAACCCAGGTAATCGACCACCAGGCCGCCCGGCTTGTCGCGGAAGACGCGGTTCACGCGCGCGATCGCCTGCATGAGCCCGTGGCCGTGCATCGGCTTGTCGATGTACATCGTGTGGAGGCTCGGCGCGTCGAAACCGGTCAGCCACATGTCGCGGACGATGACGATGCGGAACGGATCTGCCGGGTCGCGGAAGCGGCGCGCCAGCGCCTCGCGCCGGGACTTGTTGCGGACGTGCGGCTGGAACTCCAGCGGATCGGTCGCGGAGCCGGTCATCACGACCTTGATCGAGCCGGCGTCGTCGTCCTCCCCTGCCCACTCCGGCCGGAGGGCCACGATCTCGCGGTACAGCTCCACGCAGATCCGGCGGCTCATGCAGACCACCATGGCCTTGCCGTCCATGACCTCGAGCCGCTTCTCGAAATGGTCGACCAGGTCGGCGGCGACCAAGCGCAAACGCTTTTCGGCACCGACCACGGCGGCCAGCTGGGCCCACTTGCTCTTCAGGCCCTCCTTCCGCTCGACCTCCTCGCCTTCGGTGACCTCTTCGAAGTCGGGATCGATCTTGGGTCGTTCGGCCTCGGAGAGCTCGAGCTTGGCCAGTCGGCCTTCGTAGTAGATCGGCACCGTGGCGCCGTCTTCGACCGCGCGCTGGATGTCGTAGATGCTGATGTAGTCGCCGAAGACCGCCCGCGTGTTCGCGTCCGCCTTCTCGATCGGCGTGCCCGTGAAGCCCACGAAGCTGGCCTGCGGCAGGGCGTCGCGCATGTGGCGGGCGAACCCGTCGATGAAGTCGTACTGGCTGCGATGGGCCTCGTCCGCGATTACGACGATGTTGCGACGGTCGGAAAGCACGGGGTTGCGGTCGCCCGACTCCGCCGGCATGAACTTCTGGATGGTCGTGAAGACGACGCCGCCGCCGGCGACGCGGAGCTTCTCACGCAGGTCGGCCCTATCGGCGGCCTGGACGGGATCCTGCCGCAGCAGGTCGCGGCAGCGAGCGAAGGTGCCGAAGAGCTGGTCGTCCAGGTCGTTTCGGTCGGTGATGACGACGATCGTCGGGTTCTCCATCGCCGGATCGAGGATCAGCCGCCCGGCGTAGAAGGCCATGCTGAGGCTCTTGCCCGCACCCTGGGTGTGCCAGACGACGCCGACTCGCCGGTCGCCGGGCTCGCCGCCCGGCTGCCGGCCGGACTCGTATCGACCGAAGATGTCGGACGGTCCCTTGCGCCCGGCCGCCCGAAGCGTCTGGTCGACCGCGAAGTTGACGGCATGGAACTGGTGGTAGCCCGCCATCTTCTTGGTCAGCACGCCGCCACCCATGTCCTCGAAGACGATGAAGTAGCGGATCAGATCCAGGAACCGGCGCTTGTCGAAGACGCCTTCCAGGACCACCTGCAGCTCCGGCATCCCCTTGGGCGCATCGCCGCGCCCGTCGATCGTGCGCCAGGGCTTGAACCACTCCTTGCCCGCGCCCAGGACGCCGATCCGCGCTTCCGTGCCGTCCGAGACGACAAGCGCGCAGTTGTAGTCGAAGAGCGCCGGGATTTGCGACTGGTATGTCTGGAGCTGGTTGAGCGCGCCCGCGATCGTGGCCTTCTCGTCGGTCGGGTTCTTCAGCTCGATCACGCCGAGCGGCAGCCCGTTGACGAAGATCACGATGTCCGCCCGCCGGTTGTGCCCCGCCGGCCCCACCACCGTGAACTGGTTGACCGCCAGCCAGTCGTTGTTGTCCGGATTCTCGAAGTCGATCACGCGCGCCTGCGCCCCTGCGATCGACCCGTCCGCCCGCCGGTACTCGACGGTCACCCCATCGACGAGCATCCGATGGACAGCGCGGTTCCGCTCGATCAGCGACGCCCCTTCCGCCCGAACGATCTTCCGGAAGGCGTCGTCAAGGGCTTCCTGCGGGAGGTCGGGGTTCAGGCCGACGAGGGATTCGCGGAGGCGCCACTCCAGCACCACGTCGCGATAGCTGCGGTCGCCGCGCTCCGCGCCGGGCTGCCCGACGGCGATATCCGGGCCGTGGGCGACCGCGAAGGTCGAGTCGGCCAGCCACGACAGGGCGGCGTCTTCGACGGTCGACTCGGCGAACGACGAGGCACTCACGGCGAACTCACTGTGGGCGGGCGCGTGACCGAAGGGACCGGCGCCGGTCACGTTCTCGGCCCGGAACTAGCGGCGCGGTGCCGACCTTTCTCAGCTCCTTGCCCTCACGCGGATACCACAGACCCTCGTTCAGGTCGACTGACTCGCTTGCCACGGTGGCTACGGCATTGGCGATGAAGTAGCCTGCGGCCCAGTCGGGCAGATCATAGGAGTGCCAGCGGTCGTACGCCTCGCGATTCAGGGCGATGGGATCAGTGTCCCAGTATCTAGTGAAGCTGGAACAGCCCAGGCAAACGTGCGACACGACGCGTTGACGCTGGCCCGCAGCGACCACTTGAAGCTCCTCGAAGATCCGATCGGGCTCACTAGGATCGAAGGCCGTCTCATAGCTGAAGAGTCCTACAAATGGCTTCGGCCCATCGCGCCTTCCGACGTGGATAACCTCGGCGTCGTCAGCCAACGAGCGCAGAGCCTCACCAAGATCAGTAGCGCCGACGATGCGTGACTTCACTTCGATGATGCCCGCTACGGCATCCGGGCTAACGAAGACCAGGTCGCCACTCCTGAACAGGACCGGCTTTCGATTGTCATACAGGATGATGTCGACCTGCCCCGTCCCACTCGCCGGCGTCACCACGAAACCGCGAACCGGCTCGATATGCGCAGGAAGGTTGCCCTTCAGCAAAGTGCGAAGGACTGACTCCTTCCACTCACCGTCCGTCTGCCAGTGTGGCGTCTCGACGCTGAAGTTCCTTACACGGTCCTTGAGCGCTTCAAGCTCCCGTGTAAGAGACTGGTAGTGGGCAGTCACTTGCACTGAAGCCCCCCTCTCTGCATCCGACATACGGGCAATTCCACGCTCAGGACCTATGCTGCCGGCGCATGTTCTCAACCGCAGCGGCGAAGTCAGGCTGCGGCGCCTCCTTGCTCCATTCGGTCCAGAAGTCGATCGTCGTACTCAACGGCTTCTCGGTAGGTGGATGGATACGAATCCTGGTCGGCAACAACACCGAATCGCCAACCACCAAAGCCTCGCCAATGTCGAGAGCGGGAAGGCTGTCCATCAGCCCCTCCAAGGTCTCTGGCATCAGATGCCGGACGGTTGCCTGATCGTCCCCGTTTGTCAATCGCAAGGCGATGACATTGTTGCATTGACTGAGAATCGTCTCGCTCACGTCCGAAGGTCGCTGGCTGACGACGAGCAGCGAGACACCGTACTTGCGCCCCTCCTTGGCGATCTTCTCGAGGTTCTCTAGCGCGCGTTGCTCGACAGGGTTGAGCCCTTCCCTCTTGGGCAGATAGAGATGCGCTTCGTCACAGACCAACGCAAGTGGGCGCCGTTGGTCTCGGTTGGTCCAGAACTGGACTTGATAGATCACGCGAGCGACAAGGCCAACGATGACTGGCAGGATGTCGGCCGGCACTTCAGAGAAGTCGATGACCTTGACCTTCGAGCCATCCTTTGAGAACCCCATGAGGCGCTCAACCATCGAAGCCATGTCGTCGTAAGGTGATGTGCTCGCCGGGCTCTGGAACAGGAAGCCGTACCGCTTGTCACTGACCTTGCTTTTCAGCCTCACGATAAGCCGGCTGAACTGACCGAAGAATGTTCCCTGCTTGTCTCGCCCGCTCGTTCCGCAGACCATCTCGCGGTCTAGGCGATCAAGCTCGGCAACGACGTCCGCCAAACTGAACGGAACCGGGCTGTCGAGAGTAAATGCGTTCAGTACTTCAGTCTTGCCGAGGGCCTCAAGGGTCTTCTTTTTCTCGGCAACAACCGTGTCCTGGAATGCCATGACTTGGTTGTGGGCGGTGAACTCGCTCCGATCGATGAACATGGCCTGCAGCTCTTCCGCGTTGAGCAGCCAATAGGGCAGGAAGAGCAAGGCCGTATCGGTCGCTCCTAGGACCTCGGGGCCTGGGATTCTGAGATGGCGAGCGAAGGAAAGGCCGTCGTACTCACCGTGGAGGTCGAATACGATCAGGTTGGCGGATGGCAAACGTGTCGCGTGCTCCAGGATCGCCGCGACTGTCCAGGACTTCCCAGAGCCAGTACTTCCGAGAAGGGCGGCGTGGCGCTGGAACAGCTTGTCGCCGTCCACGTAGGCTTTGGCCGTCTCGTCAATGGTGTAGACGCCGATCTCAAGAGAGTGCTCGCTCTTGCTCGCGTCTGACAGCATCCCCATGAACGCCTGGAGTTGCAGATCGCGCAGAATGTGACAGTCACCGTCGATCTCGGGCACCTGGACGAGCGACCGAGAGAATCGAGGGGCACCGTGGGCCTCCATGGCGACGGTCCCGACCAACGTCACCCGGACCGTGTTCAGGGCGCTTTCGCCAGGTACTGGAGCCCGCGGCTCAGCATCTTCGCCGTCGCCTGAGGGCACAGGCTCCGCGTCTGGGACGGGCACCTTGGTCACTCGGTCGATCAGGCCGATCAACCACCTCTCGGCCGCGCCCGGCAGCGACAAAGCGACCAGTTGCCCGACTCTCGCCTTCCGCAAGTCCTCATCAGCCGGCACGTGGACATTGACACGACGCGTGTCCACATAGCGGACATTTCCGAGGAAATCCGAGGTTCCAAATGCGAATACCGACATGGTCATCCCCCCAGCAGCGTGTTTGTAAGCTCAGAAACGTCCCAAAGTCTCCGTCCAGGGATCTCCACCCAGTCGGAGTACTGGGCATTGAAGACACGCGTCCCGTTACTCGAAGGATCGCTCTGCTTGCATACGAGCCAAAGATTCTTGGCCTGGCGAGTGATTGCTTCGATCCGTGGGTTGGAGTCGCGAGTGACGATCAGTCCCAGGCAGCCTTGCGTGACCAGCTTCCTTGTGGTGTAGACCTCGAGGTGCGTGTCATTGAAGCCATAGCCGAGGAAGAGAAATCGGTTTGCCTTGTCTATCGCCCCGTCGGCGGTCTCAATCAGCTCACGCCGATAGCGCTGCAGTGTTTCGAACTTCGAGGAGCCCGGCGTGATCATGACTCGCTGCGCCGACTTGGGCGGGCTCCACATCCACGCGGCGTTTTCCACGAACTGGCCCCGGTGGAAGAAGTAGTCCAATGAGCCGTGGACCTTGTATAGGCACAGGCGCTTTCTCGGCTGCCAGGCCGTCTTGAGCGTCCGCCCTCTACTGACCTGCGCATACCTGCCAAGCGACATCTCGACTGCATTCCAATCGAGGACCCTGGACACGCCACCAATGAAGCCGTTGGCATACGGTATGCCAGCCACGTCACACGAGTACTCGAGCAACAGATCGTAGTTGGGTGTTAGGACATGGAGGGCGGACCTGCCGCTCGGCAAGGTCTCGACCAGCTTCTCGAATAGCCTCGCCGCCGGCCATTGAGCTTCACCGTTGGCTATGGCGAACGCGCATTCGCGGTCGGTTGCGGCGATGAACGCGCTCGTGATGTCCGTGACGGCCGCGAGAAGGCCGTCATCCTTCACTGCGTTCATCGCAGATTCCAGGTCCGAATCTCTGCCAAGTGATGCCACGACAGCGGCCCACTCAGATGCGCCCTGCGCTGTCAGCGCTTGTCCGCGCATTCCCTCTTCCAGGGCAACTCGCAAGGCTGGCATGCCGAACCTTGGGTCGAGCGCGCAGGACATGCCAGAGCCAAGGAATGTGAAGGGGGTCTCGGTGAAGAAGTCATGAACGGCCTTCGTCGCTATGTCCTCGGTTAGAGTCTCCACGAGTTCCCCTCTTGGGCGTGATGGCACTCCTAGATGGATACAGACCCGCAGTCGCGTGTGCCCGAGATCAGGGCTGACAGCAAAGAGCCAGACAGATCAGACAGAAGGTTCTTCTGAACATAGGCGGACGTCACCAACTGATCAAGCCCGGAAACGAGCGTTTCGAAAGTCAGAACCAGAGGCTTCGGAGGCGACACCACTCGCAAGGCGCCGAAGTCCGCCTTGTTGATGGAGCCGAACACCGTTCCATCAGATTCAAAGGCATGGAAGCTGGCTGAGAGCGATCGCATTGCCCAGAACGTGTATGAACTGGCGCCCGATCTGTACCGCACGGCAGCAAGACCTCGACCAATCGCGCAGTCCTCCAGGGCGAGGTTGGTGTCGCCGACGGGAGCCCGGACGCAAACCAAGGTGTCACCAGCGTGTGCCAGCCTGGTCGGGGCCGTGCAGTAGACACGGCGAGAAGGAAACCTCGTCCCAAAATCAGCGCGCCCTTGGTAGAAGGGAAGCCCGTCGCCGTGCTGGTTGTAGGTCTCTCCCGGAGGCGACTGGCCCATAGTCACCGAGAAGTCGTCCGCCACCATCGCCAGGCGCCAGCCAGCCGGAATTGGGGCCTCACCGGAGTCATCAAACGAATCTGGAAAGAGGTCCCCTATGTCGCTGGTAAGGCCGTTGTCGCGGCCTTCGGATTTGGCGCGGACGGGGTCGAAGTCGACGAACCAGGACTTGAAAAGGGCCCGGGCCATCGACTCGAGGGTCTGGCTCATGCGGCGGTTCAGTTCGATCTTGTCGTCGAGCGAGCGGAGAACGCGGCCGATGCGACGTTGCTCGTTGAGAGGCGGGAGTTCCACGGTAAGGCCACGTTGAGACGTCAAGCTGACGTAGGGCGCCATGTCCGTCTCGGCTTCGCGAGCGTTGAGCTGTTGGCGGAAAGGAGCCGAGCGGAGGTAGGCATAGAGGTAGCCGCGATCCAGAGTGTTCGGGTCGAGCGTTCGCCAGAATGTGGTCTGCGGACTGCAAACGAAGCGCGGGGCGTCGTCAAGCACGAGTGCGACCTTGCCGACGGTCCCCTTGTGGGAGAGGAGCACATCCCCGGGAGCGCCGATGCCCTTAGTGATGCGTCGGACAGCGCGGTCATTGATCCGCGATGCTGAGTCGAAGAGGACCCGGCCACCATCCATGTCGGCGGCTCGGATGAACGCGACTCCGTCGGCGACGAACTCATCCGGCCTCGGGCGATATTCGCCGTGATTGCCGTCCTCGACTAGCAGCACGCCTTCTCGCTGGAGTTCGGCTACGGTCGCCGTCCGCCACTCACTCGCCATACCCGAGCTCCCGCAGGTTGGCGTTGATCAGCTCGTCTAGGCGGGCCGCTTCGGCTTGCTGCTCGCGGAGGGTGGCGACCAGGCGGCGCATCTTGTCGTCGAAGGGTTCGGCGTCCTCTTCGGCTGCCTCGGCGCCGACGTATCGGCCGGGAGTGAGGACGTGGCCGTGGCCCCGGATCTCGTCCAGCTTGGCCGACTTGCAGAAGCCGGGGACGTCTGCGTATTCGACCGCGTCGGGATCGCCGCGCCAGGCGTGGTAGGTGCCGGCGACCCTGGCGATGTCGGTGTCGGTCAGTTCGCGGTGAGTTCGGTCGGTCATCGAGCCGAGCTTTCGGGCGTCGATGAAGAGCGTCTCGCCGCGCCGGTCGCGGAAGCCGCTGTTGCGCTTGTCGCGGGCGAGGAACCACAAGCAGACCGGGATCTGGGTCGAATAGAAGAGCTGGCCAGGCAGGGCGACCATGCAGTCGACCAGATCGGCCTCAACGATCGACTTTCGGATTTCGCCTTCGCCCGACTGGTTAGTGCTCATCGAGCCGTTCGCGAGCACGAAGCCGGCGATGCCGGTGGGCGCCAGGTGGTGGATGAAGTGCTGGACCCAGGCGAAGTTGGCGTTGCCCGCGGGCGGCGTGCCGTAGACCCAGCGCTTGTCGTTGCGCAGCAGCTCGCCGCGCCAGTCGCTGTCGTTGAATGGCGGATTGGCCAGGACGTAGTCCGGCTTGAGGTCCGGGAAGGCGTCGTTGTGGAAGCTGTCGCCCTGGACGATGTTGGCGCCGATGCCGCGGATGGCGAGGTTCATGTTGGCCAGGCGCCAGGTGGTGTAGTTGGACTCCTGACCGTAGATGCTGATGTCGCCGACGCGGCCGCGGTGCTCCTCGATGAACTTCTCGCTGCTCACGAACATGCCGCCCGAACCGCAGCAGGGGTCGTAGACGCGGCCCTTGTACGGCGCCAGCATCTCGACGAGCACCCGGACGACGCGGCTGGGCGTGTAGAACTGGCCGCCCTTCTTGCCCTCGGCGCTGGCGAATTGGGCCAGGAAGTACTCGTACACGCGGCCGAGGATGTCCTTGGCTCGGTCCGCCGGGCTGCCGAGGCCGATGTCGCTGACCATATTGACGAGCTGGGCCAGGCGGGCCTTGTCGAGGCCTGGGCGGGCGAAATCCTTCGGCAGGACGCCTTTGAGCCTTGGGTTGTCCCGCTCGATGGCGTCCATCGCGTCGTCGACTATCCGGCCGATCGTCGGCTGGGGCGCCTGGGCCTTCAGGTGCGACCAGCGGGCGCCGGGCGGGACCCAGAAGATGCTCTCGGCCTTGTACTCGTCCGGGTCCTCGGGGTCCGCGCCCTCGCCCCGGGCGGCCGTGGCGGCCAGCTCGGCGTGCTTGGCCTCGAACGCGTCGCTGATGTACTTGAGGAAGATCAGCCCGAGCACGATGTGCTTGTACTCGGCTGCGTCCATGTTGTTGCGGAGCGCGTCGGCCGCCTGCCAGAGCTTGGCCTCGAGGCCGTTCGTGGCGCTGGCTTCGGTCCCGGCGGGGCGGCCCGCGGGCGCAGTTCGGCCTCCGGAGGCGTGGCTGCTTCGGGCTCCGCGAGGACTCAAGATCTACCCCCAGATCGAGCGACCGCTCCACTACCCCGTGACGGCCAGCAGCATGTCGGTCAACTCCCAGCGTACTGCGGGAGTGGCCCCCTGTGGGCCCCCATTTCGTACCTGGCCGGGTCTTTCCTCCTGCTTGTGCTCCCCGCCACTCGATGGCACTGGCGTTCTGATAACTTGCTGCGGTCTCGTCTCAAGAACCCGCAACTCCCAGGGGCCAACTTGTGTCTACGAACCCCGAAGCGACGGTCGAATCTGCCGGCGCCGCCGCCCAGGTGACGATCCCCACCGCTACGAGCTCCCCGTACTGGGCTCCGCCGCAGCACGTCGAAAGCGTGTGGCTCGCGGACGCTCCGGCGGACGCAGTCGATCGAGTGGTCGGCCTGATTGGCGATCCCCGAGTTCGAGCGGTCGTCCGCTTCGTGATTGGGGCCGTGATCGCGTTCTACGTGATCCAGCTCGGCTGCCTGGTCTCGTTTGTTCGCCCAAGCCGCCGCTTCGTTTTCCGCGTGTTCAATCTGCTCCCCTGGCTCTTGCTCGGCGAGTACGCGCCGATCGTCGGAATAGTCGCGCCGGATCAAGATGGGTCACGGCCCCGCTGGCTGTGGTTCATCCTGGTCGGCTGGTGGGCCGGAATCCTGTGGGCCTCGATGGCCTGGATGGCCCTCTTGGGGGTGGTGACCGCGCCGGCCGCCATGTGGATGCTTGCCTCACTCGACCGCGTTCTATTCCTGCCGTACGTGCCGGTTGTTCGACCGGCGGAGCCATCTCCCTTACCAGAACCTCCGCGCAGGCCGCCTGCCCCGATCCTCGCGCTGGTTCCGGACATCTGCGAGCCGCCAGCGTCCGACTCGGCACCTGAGGCAGACCCAGCGGAGAGCATCGTCGAGCCGCGCTTCGAGCGGGTTGCGATTGGCAAGAAGCTCCGGTTTCGCGTGTTCGCCCGCGATGGTTTCCGCTGCCAGTACTGTGGCCGGCCAGCTGGAGACGGTGTGATCCTGCACGTTGACCATCGAGTCCCGGTCGCCAGAGGTGGCACCAACGACGAGTCGAACCTCGCCACCGCCTGCAGTGACTGCAATCTGGGTAAGGGCGTCCTGGAACTGGCGTCCTCAGACGTGGCATAAGCATGGCCGCCGTGATGGTACGAATTCGCGCCGCCGAGGCCCTCGACGACTACCGCGTCAGACTGACGCTGACCAACGGCGACACGGTCGAGCGCGACCTCACGGAGATTGTCTGGGGCCCAGTTTTCCAGCCCTTGCTCGACGACTACGCGCTCTTCCGGAACGTTCGAGTCGAAGCCGGCACGGTCACCTCGCCGGGCGATCTCGACTTTGACCCGGACACGCTGATCTGGGGCGGTGCGCCCCCTGTGAAGGCTGGGTCGCGCCCGCCGCGCTTCCTCAGATTGCCCCGACGATCGCCGTCGCCCGACGCGTGATCCGACTCCGCGTACGACTGCGGCGCCAACCTAAGGCCCGGGCGGCCTCGCTTAGTTACCGCCGGCCGGAGAGGCCGCGGGTCACTGGCACCACCACATCATGGCTTCGTCGTTGCGGGTGCGGTTGCAGGCGCCGCAGATGTCGCGGCCGGGACCTTCGCCGTCGATCTCGTCCTCGAGGTCGAAGCCCAGCGGGGCGCCGCAGATGCAGCAGAAGTGGATGTCGAACGCCAGCTCGAACGCCAGGTCGCCGGCTTCGTCCTCGGACGCCTCCGGAGGAGCCGCCGCCTTCGCCGGTGCCGGCACGCCCGCCGCGGGCACCTTCGTGTCCGCCGCGTGTCCCCGCCTGAACCTGCCGAAGAATCCCTTGCTCATGTCGTTCATGGTGGCAGCCTGGGCCCCCGGCGTGCCAGCTTGATTGGCACGCGCCGACGTGAGGCGGTGCGCGACAACACCGGGCCCCAATTCGACCAGGGTGCGTCTACTCGCCGGCCCGGAAGCGATCCATTAGTTCTGGTGTCCTGAGAGGCAGCTCCAGAAGACGGGGGCCGGGGCCGTAGCGGCGCCCGCGGCGCTCGCCTGCGGCCTCGAGCCAGCCGTCGGAGGCCAGTCGGACGAGCAATGCCCTCACCCTCGCGGGCGATAGGCCGAGCATCGACGCCATCTCTGTGGTCCGGATGGGCGCCAGTCGTGCGCTGATCAGAACGGCAAACCACTCCGTGGAGTACGGCGAGCGGGCGAGTCGCATGGCCAGGAGCCCCACATCCGTGGCGAGTGCCTCCGCCATCCGGTTGCGGGAATCCAGGCGATTTACGCAAATCTCCGCGAAGTACTCGAGCCACTCGGTGGCCGAATGCCTGTCAGGGTCATACGTGGCGCCGTGGGCCGTTTGCAGAACTCGAGCATATTGGCGTGTGTTGGCCCGGATCTCCGACTCGATGTTCAGAAGCTCGGGCGCTCCGATGCCGCATCTCATGAGCATCAGCGATCCCGCGACTCGCGCGGTACGGCCGTTGCCATTGAGCCATGGGTGGATGGAAACCACATTCAGGTGAGTCAACCCGGCCCTGATCAGTGGATGCGCATCGCCCTGGCGGAGCCATTCCACGAGATCCGACATCAGGGCCGGCAGCCGCTGGTACTCCGGCGGCGTGAACACGCCGCCAACGATTACCGGTTGCTCGCGGTACTCGCCCCTCTCGTCGTCCTGGAGATCGCGCATGATCGTGGCGTTGAGTCGACGCAGCAGTTCCTGCGACCATTCGAAGTCCGGCCGCAGGGCGGCGCGATTGGCGAGGTCCAGCGCACTGTTGTAGTTGAATACTTCCCGGATATCCGCTGGGCGTGCGTCCACAGGCGCGCCGGCGAGAACTTGATCCACCTGCACGGCTGAGAGCGGATTACCCTCTATGCCGGTGCTCCCCGCCACAGTCGCACCTCGCGCGGCGGGCCACAGGCTGATGTTCGTCCAGGGATGGTGGACGATTGCCGGCTCGCTCGCGATCTGGGAGTCCCAGCGGTTCAAAAGATCCAATAGTCGCGGCGTTTCTTGATAGGCAAGATGAAGATCGAGCATTTGTCGATTGAATTCCAAGCGATAACTATCCTGTCATGTTGCCATGTTATCGATCGAATAACAAGCGACAAAATGCCGTCGGGGTCGAAGACGCCTGCGGCCCCTAGGTCTAGGCAGCCGCCAGGAGCGGCGCGGCAGCCTCGCCTGCGGCGTAGCTCGGCGACGTGACGGACGACGAAGTCTGCGGAGACTACCCGGCCTTGGAGTTCTCGGTCTTTGGCGGCGCGAACAGCCAGCTCCACGACTGCCAGATCTCGGAGTGCGGCCACGCTTCCTCAAGCACTCGCTGGAGTTGCGGATCGTCGCTCGCTTCGACGTAGGGCAGCTCGTCCTCTGCCCGCGGGCGGGCAGTCAGCGGCGCTCCAAGCATGCCAGTCCAGGGCCGGATCTCGTTCGCCAGCCGACCGTGCAGCACCAGCTGGCTGTACTCGGGCGCATTCCAGATCTTCCGGGCCTGTTCGAACTCGTCCGCCGGCACGCCGATCCAGCAGCCGAAGACGAACTCGTAACCTCCGGTCAGCCGCGCGGTCAACAGGACTCTGACGAAATCACCCATGTTCCGGACCGCGATCAGCGGCCGCTCGCCAACGACTCGACGTGCGCGCTCCTCCTCGGTCAGGTCCCTGACCGGGTCCGGCAATTCGAAGCTGACGTCGAAGCGCTTTCGTCCGGGATCGAGGGGGAGCCCGCAACATGGGCAGTAAAGAGGTCCGCCTCCCGGGATGTCCGCGCCCAGCGTCATGACGTGTCCTCCGACTCGTGATCGTTCGCTCCCATTGTGGCGGTCAGGGCGGGCGCCGCCAGGTCGGAAGCGACGCCCGGCCATTCGGGCGCTACAGTCGAGCCGTCCGCATTCGTGGTCGCGCTCGCGTTCGCGGTCGGTTTCGATATCGGGAAACAGCCGAGGTTCCAGTCATGCCGGCTCCGCTCGGCAAGACGCCGACGAAGAAGATGCCCAGGATCGAGGTGTTCGGCCTCGATAGCTCGGCTGCCACGCGCGCCGCCGTGCGCTTCTTTCGCGAGCGACGGATCGTGGTCACGTACGTGGACCTGGGCAAGCGCCCGATCGATGCCGCGGAGCTGCGCCGGTTCGACGATCGACTGGGGGCGGCGGCATTCGCCGATCCGAACGCGGCGCCAGACCGCGCGAGTCTGCTGGCGCGCGTTCGCGCCGATCCCAACGTGCTGCGGCTGCCGCTGGCCCGCCACGGGGACGAGCTGACGGCGGGTCAGGACGAAACGACCTGGAAGGCCTGGCTGGCCCGCCGGGCCGCTCGCTGACGAAGGCCGCCGGGCCGCCCGCCGCTCGCCCGCCCGCCGGGCCGCCGGCCACCCTCAGACGATGAGGTCGCGCCGCCGGAAGGCCCACAGGGCCGCGACCCAGCAGGCAACCGCCACCGACCCCAGGACCGCGACGTCGCCGCCCGGGATGGTCCCGAGGTTGATGATCGGCGCCGGGGCGAAGTAGCGGAAGGCGCTCAGGTAGCTGAGGCTCGCCAGGTCCGGAGCGAGCTTGGAGAGCGTCTGGAGCAGGTACATCGCCAGCAGGACGCCGGCCACGATGCCGCCCGCCTTACCGCGACTGAGCGTCATGACGCCGAGCAGGGTGGAGGCGGCCGCGATCGCACAACCGAACGCCAGCGCCACCACTCCCACGAGGGCGAAGCGCGGCAGATCGAACGAGATCGCGATCACCGGACCGAGCAGGACGATCGACAGGATCATCGCCACGGTCAGCAGCGCCATCGCGACCACCTGGACGGCTATCGTCGTGGCCAGGTAGCGAGTCCGCGAGATCGGCGTGGCGAGCGGCAGCTCCAGGTAGCCGCGGTCGAGGTCCGCGGCCGTGGATCGCGTGCCGACGAGAATGCCCTCGATCGCGGCGATCACCGGCCAGATGAGCGAGAAGATGTAGACGTTGAAGTACGTTCCCGGATCGCCCAGATTGCCCTCGATGCTGAACGCGGCCAGCATCTCCTTTGGCCAGAGCTTGAGCATCTGGTCCACGGCTTCCTTGTCGGAGAGCGTCTGCGGGTAGAACAGGGTCATGCCCGCGGTGTAGAGAACGATCGTGAGGCCGAGCCAGAACAGGAGCGTTCGGCCGCGGCGGAACTCGAGCGCGAGCGTCGTCATCGCGCCACCTCCTCGGGGACTCGATCGGTCGTGTCGGTCTCGGGCTCGCCGTAGAAGCGCAGGAAGACGTCCTCGATGTCGGGCGTGTCGATCGAAATGTCCCGCACGCGCAGCGTCGCGAGCCGCGCCAGCAGGGCATTGACGTCGCCTCGAACCATCAGGTGGGCGTCGCGGCCGGCTTCGGACACGACCCGAACGTTCGGCAGATCGAAGATGCCGGGCCCGGCCGGCTCATCGAGCGCGAGGCTCACCGACCGCCAGTGCTCGTCGAGCAGCGAGTGGACGGGCGCGACCTCCACGAGCCGGCCGTCGCGGATGATGCCGACCCGATCGCAGCTCCGCTCCACTTCGGGCAGGTTGTGCGAGGAGAGGAAGACGGTCCGCCCGGCGGCGCGAGCCTCCGCAACGAGGGCGAGGAACTCGCGGCGGGCGAGCGGGTCCAGGCCGCTGGTCGGCTCGTCCATGACGAGAAGCGGCTCGCGCCCCATGAAGACGGACACGACGCCGACCTTCTGGCGGTTGCCGCGCGAAAGCTTGCGGATCTGGACGGCGGGGTCCAAGCCGAGCCGCTCCGCCAGCGGGCACCAGGCCCGGGCCGGAACGCCGCGCAATCGAGCCAGGTAGTCCAGGTGCTCGTCGGCGCGAAGCTCGCCGAGGAAGCCCGGATCGCTGCCGAGGTAGGCCAGCTGCCGGTGCGCCTCGGCCGCGTTCGACCAGGAGTCGATGCCGAAGACGCGAGCGCTGCCGGCCAACGCCCGGATGGTGCCGAGCAGCAGCCGGATCGTGGTCGTCTTGCCGGCGCCGTTGGGCCCCAGGTAGCCGAACACCTCGCCTTCGCGAACCGTGAGATCGAGGTCCACGACGCCGCGCCGCGAACCGTATGACTTGGTGAGCCCCGCCAGCTCGATTGGATCGGTCATCTCCCTGTCCCCTTCCGGCTCTGTTCCCATTCCTGGAGCATCGCCGGGTAACGCTCCTCGAAGAACGAATACACGTCCACGAGCTCTTGCAGCCGGGCCCGAACCTCCGCCGGACGGTCGCGGAGGAGCTCCAGGCCGTGCTCGGCCACCATGCGCCGCAGGCGCAGGGGCTGTATCGCGGCCCGGAGGAAGAGGCTGGGCGTGCCCGGAGCCACGCGGTAGACGATTCCGCGCTGACCGCTCCGGCCCCGCCGCTCGATCAGGCCGGCCTGCTGGAGCAGCCGCGTCATGTCGCTGATGGTCCCCCGGCTCGCGCCGAGTGCTTCCGCCAGCTGGGCCGCATTCTGCTCATCGGGCTCGCATACGAGGAGCCAGCCGAACAACCTGCCCGCCATCCGCGGCAAGCCGCGGCTCTCCATGACGTCGGCGAATTCGTCCGTGAAGGCCCGGAGACGATCGAGGTCTTCCGGGGTGATGGAGCTGTAGGTTGCGGCTGTCTCGCTCATGCCGCGGATTGTCGGACATTCGCGAGTTTCGGTCAATAGCGAATCTTCCGAAACAGGTCTGGCTGGCGGGTGAGGTGCGCGCGGGTCGGCGGAGCGGCGGCGGCCGCGGGGTGCGAGGCGGAGCGGCGACAAACCGGTCGACCACGATCGGCGGCGTCCCGCGGGCACCGAGCTATCGATTCCGTCAGCTACGCCCAGGAAACGTGTTATCCGCAAGAACCGGGGCCGGGGCCGGGCACTACGCAGCTGCCGGCATCTCCGTTAGCCCCAGGCGGCTAACAGCGCGGCGGAAACGGCTAGACGTGGGCAGCTCGGCGTCGGACTCTACGGATAACACGTCCACGAGGGGTAAAT